>DATEEG010000142.1:0-3918 GCA_035281305.1 Acidimicrobiia bacterium
GAATGGGACGCCTTTCGAGGCGGGACCGAGACTGTTGCCCGGGCTCTGGCCGAATGCGACGGCTTCACCGCTGTGGGCGGGGGCGACTCGGCGGCGGCACTGCGGGTCCTCGGCCTGGAGGACGAGGTGTCGCATCTTTCCACGGGCGGCGGGGCGGGTTTGGAGATGCTGGAGGGCAAGGAGCTGCCTGGAGTGGCGGTCTTGAAGAAATGGGCGAGCCGTGGCTGAAACGCGCCGCGACCTGATCGTCGCCAACTGGAAGATGAACGCCACGCATCTCGAGGCGATCCAGATGATCCAGAAGCTCGCTTACCGACTCAACCTTTCCGACTTCGACCGGATCGAAGTGGTGGTGGCGCCTCCGTTCACCGCCCTGCGGTCGGTGCAGACCGTCATCGAAGCCGATCGCTATCTGATGCGCCTCGGCGCCCAGCACGTCCACTGGGAAGACAAGGGGGCGTACACCGGGGAAGTCAGCCCGCCGATGCTGGCCAAGCTCAGCGTTGCTCACGTCATCGTCGGACACTCCGAGCGCCGCCAGTACTTCGGGGAAACCGACGAGACCGTCAACAAGCGGGTCAAGGCCATCCTGGCCAACGACATGAAACCCATTGTCTGCGTCGGCGAGTCGTTGGCCCAGCGCGAGGCGGGGGAGACGGAGGCCGTGGTCGTACCCCAGGTCCGCGGGGCCCTGGCCGGCGTCAAACCGGAGGATGTCGGCAGTCTGGCGATTGCCTACGAACCAATTTGGGCAATCGGAACCGGACGCACCGCCAGCCCCGACGACGCCGGTTCGGTCTGTGAAGTGATCCGATCCGCCGTCGCCGAGTCCTTCGGAGAGGATGCAGCGGCCGGGGTCCGGATCCTCTACGGAGGCTCCGTCAACGCCGCCAACATCAAGTCGTTCATGGCCAAGCGCCACATCGATGGCGCCCTCGTCGGAGGCGCCTCGCTCGACCCCGACACATTCGCCGCCATCTGCCGCTACTGGCTGTAAAGAATTCGCGACCCAGGGTGGTTTCGGTTGTGGGACGACGAAAACCACCCACAGACGCGACGGCTCTAAGGTTCGGTTGATGGAACTGGTGCTATTGCGGCACGGGGAATCGACCTGGAACCTCGAAAATCGATTTACTGGGTGGACCGACGTCGACCTGACCGAAAAAGGGATGGCCGAGGCGGCTGAATCGGGTCGGGTCATGGTCGAGGAAGGCCTCGAGTTCGGCATCGTCCACACTTCGGTCCTACTGAGAGCCATCAAAACCGCCGACATCGCGATGGAAACGATGGGCCTCCACTGGCTACCGGTCACCCGGCACTGGCGTCTCAACGAACGGCATTACGGTGCCCTCCAGGGTCTCAACAAGAAGGAAACCGCCGACAAGCATGGTCCCGACCAGGTCCTCAAGTGGCGCCGGAGCTACGACACGGCCCCGCCGCCCTTGTCCCGCAGCGACGACCGGCACCCGGTCAACGACCGCCGATATTCAGACCTCCCTCCCGAGATCCTCCCGGGCACCGAGTGTCTGAAAGACGTCGTCGTGAGGATGTTGCCCTACTGGTACGACCGGATCGTTCCCGACCTGGTCCAGGGTCGCAAGCCGATCGTGGTCGCCCACGGCAACAGCCTCCGTGCCCTGGTGAAGCATCTCGATGGCCTCACCGACCAGGAGGTGGTGGATCTAAACATTCCGACCGGCATACCGCTCGTCTACAGCCTCGATGATTCGTTGCGAGCGGTGGGCCGTCGTTACCTGGGAGATCCCGAGGCGGCTGACGCCGCGGCGGAAGCAGTGGCCCGGCAGGCCGGATAGTCGGTTGGGGCAGCTAATCTGAACAAGTCGGCTTCTTGCCGGCTTCCCCAGCACTCAAGACACATGGAAATCATCACAGTCGTCACAGTCGTCCTTCACGTCATCTTCTCTTTGGGGATGATCGCTTTGATCCTGCTCCACGCCGGACGGGGCGGTGGCCTATCCGACATGTTCGGGGGCGGTGCGGGTCCGTCGGCGATGCGGGGGTCGACGGTTGTCGAGCGCAACCTCGACCGGTTGACGGTGGTGGCCGGGTTGCTCTTTGCTACCACGACCATCGCTTTGACCCTGCTCCTGTCGTAAGGGAGCCTGCGGACGTTCAGTTCGCTCTTGCGCGACCTGGCCGTCGATCAGCGTCTTTGGTGCAGCTTCGTTGGAAACCGCTCCGGATCAGACGGTTCGGTTGATCCACGAGATCCGTGGCATCGGGTTGTCGACAACGATGGACTGGCTTTGAACCTCAACCTTGGACAACTCCTCGATGACGGGGTGGATCGGGTCGGCTCCGGCGAGGATGTTGAACAGGCGCGAGTGACGCTTCCTAGAAATCGCCGGCTTCGGTGGTCGAACATAGAAGAGCTGGGGAGCGGTCACTTCTTCCTATCGGCAGATTCCCTCTGAAAGTGGACCGTGGCCCCTGGATGCGGCCCTGATCGGCCGGTGCTCGGGCGGACCGTCCCTCGTCGAGAGATGGCGGGCCGCCCGTTGGAAGATCCGACCGAAGGCCAGGAGCTCTTCGCGTCCCACAACGAGGTGACCAGAAGGTCTTGGCCGCCCAGCCCGCTTCCAGGTGCGAAACTGGACCGGATCGAGACCCCTGTACAATCAATCGGGTTGGTTGATTCACGCTGGCTCCGACCGGTTACATGGGTAACGGAGCGACTCGTCGGAGTGGCGGAATAGGCAGACGCGCTAGGTTGAGGGCCTAGTCCCCGAAAGGGGGTGGGGGTTCAAGTCCCCCCTCCGACACCCAGAGTTTCGCGACCCGAGAGGTGTGCAAAGCGGGTGCCTGGGTCGCAAGAAACACGGCTTTCTGCTCGGGCGGACCCTTTGGGCTGAGCCCGGTAACGATGACGGAACGCTATTGCGTTACAAGCCCGTTATGGAACTCAGCCAGACCGGTTGGCGCCGTCTCTCGTTTGTGCTTCTCGCGGTCACCACATTGGCCACCGTGGGGTCGATAGTGCTGCGCCCGATCATGGCCGGCATCGCCATATCCGAAGGTAGCGCTGATCTGGTCCCATCAGTCGTGCCGTTCGAGGTGGTCAGCCTGCCATTCGCGGGCGCCGCCCATTTGATTCTCCGCCGGGTCCCCAATCGGGTTGGGCTTCTCCTCCATGGAATCGGTCTGAACTTCGTTGCCGCGGCGCTCGGAATCTACTTCCTGATCCTCCACCGTTTTCGGTGGCGGCTGGGAGTAGTCGGGGATCTGGTCGCAAATTGGGTCGGTTACCTCTGGATGCCGGCGCTCGTATTCCTGATCGTCTTCATGCCTTTGATTTTTCCCACCGGACATGTCCCTGGTCCAAGATGGAGATGGGTTGCCTGGGGGGGTGCCGCCTTCCTCGTCGGCGGCTTCATCGCTATAACGCAACAAACTCTTGCGGGGACCGAACCTCTGACCGGACCGTTGTGGCGCGGTTTGATGGGGCTCTTGATGGTGTCGGCGGTGGGAGCCTGGGTCTCGGTGGTGTTCCGGTATCGCGACGCTAAAACTATTGAACGCCAGCAGATCAAAGGGGTGGCGTTCACCCAGATCGTCGCCGGAGCCCTGATCGCCCTGTCGCTGATCGTCGGAGCGAGCCAACCGCTGCCACTTCCGGTGCTGCTTCTCATTGGTGTTCTGACCATTGTGTCGATCCCAGTTTCGATTGCGATGGCGATCGCCCGATTCCGCCTTTATGAGATCGACCGGATCATCAGCCGCACCGTTGCCTACACCCTGGTGGCCGCCACCCTGGCGATCGTCTATGCCGTTCCGGTGTTGGTGATTCCGGGTTTGATTGGCCAGTCGAGCGACCTAGTGGTGGCTGCGGCGACCCTGGCCGGAGCGGCCGTCTTCAATCCGGTGCGTCGGCGGGTGCAACGGTTTGTGGATCGCCAT
>DATEEG010000143.1:0-2227 GCA_035281305.1 Acidimicrobiia bacterium
GGCGGGCCGTCCGCAGCGTCGCAGTCAGCTCGCCGGCGACGAGTTGGCCGACTTCGTCGACGGCGAGAGCCAGCGCCGCCGTCAGAGGGAGACCTCCGGCCAGACCGACCTGGATGATCCTTGCGACGATCAGTGGATCGAACTCGGCCCGGCTCAGCTCCCGTCGCCGCCTGCTCGCCTTCCGACATCGCCCGGCCAGGCCCGGCACCGCCAGGCCAATTCCCAGCCACGGATACCGCATGATGAGCGCACCAACTCCCGCCATCAGAAGCGGATCGATCGGTCCGCTCCAGGGCATCGCTGGCCGGGTCATCGCCTGGCTCTCCTCATGAGAAGCGCAACGGTCGTAAGGCCCATGCCCAGTAAGCCAACACCGACGATGAGCAGGGTCACGCCGACGGAACCCTCACGAATCAACTCCATCGCCTGTCCTGAGATGATCTGGTAACCCAGAACGGCTATGGGGAAGCCTGCCACGACCGCGATCGAAAGACGAGCGTGCACCGTCAGCTCCCGTCGCTCGCGCGCCAGCGCGACCTCGTCTATGGCGTCGGCGGCAAGGGATTCGAAGACCGGGACCGCCGACCCTCCGGTCATGGCCGCGACCCGGAGGCCCGTGGCAATGCCGGTCATGGCGGGGTTGGTCGCCATCTCATCGGCCACTTGTTCCATCGGTCTCCCGGCGGCGGCGACGCGGACAACCCTGGCAAGCCCAAGTCGCGGCTCGAGGCGAGCGGTGTCGACCAACGCCATCCGGAGCGACCGTCCCGCCCTTAGTTCGTACGACACCGATCGGAGGAAGTTGGCGACGAGCTCGGGCTGGGACATTCGATCCGATCCCATTCGGCTTCTGATGACTCCTAGCGCCACGGCCGGAAGTGCCAAGACCGGCTGCGTGTGTACGAGGGCCATGGCAGTGCCTTCGATCGGCGGCAAATAGCCCAGGCAGACAGCGCCCAGAATCAAACCCGTCAGCACGGCATTTCCACGACGCCGTCGGGCGTCACCGTGGCAATCGATGTCACCCGGCGATGCCCGCTTCTTCTCTCCAGTTGAACCACCACGTGAACGGCGGCCCGCAGCTGGCGCCGCACCGCCACCTCGCCGACCCGTTCCTCGCCGGACAGTGCCAGGGTCTCGAGACGCCAAAGGGCTTCATCCGGGCTATTGGCATGAACGGTCGACATCGATCCGGCATGTCCCGTGTTGAGCGCATTGATCAGCTCCAGAGCCTCGGCTCCCCGAACTTCACCAACGACGATTCGGTCGGGACGCAATCGCAAGGCAGATCGCAGCAACGCGCCCAGGCTGATCGCCCCCTGGCCTTCGGAGTTGGCCGGCCTTCCCTCCAACCGAATGACATGTCCGGGAAGTCGCAGCTCCGCCGCGTCCTCGATCGTGACGGTGCGCTCGTCCGCGGGCACAGCACCGGCCAAGAGATTCAAGAGTGTGGTCTTCCCGGTGCCGGTGCCCCCGCTGACCAGAATGTTCTGCCTCGAGACGACCAGCGCGGTGAGTACCGATCGCTGGGCAGGTGTGATCGAGCCTCGCACGACCAGGTCTTCAAGTGAGACGATCGACGGAACGAAGCGGCGGATCGCCACTACCGGGTGGTCGACCGCCGCGGGCGGAATGACGGCGTGGAGCCGGCTCCCATCCTGCAGCCGCGCGTCGATGGAGGGAGAGGCCCGATCAAGCCGCAGGCCCAGGGGTGATATCACCCGCTCAACCGCAGCAACGACCGCGGCATCGTCAATGAACCTGACGTCCGTCCGGAGCAGTTCTCCGTTCCGCTCGACGTAGACACAGTCGGGGGCATTCACGAGGACATCGGAGACGGCCGGGTCTCGAAGGAGACTCTCCAGTGGCCCCAAACCCACGAGGCCATCGATGACTTGCTCGAACAGCGCCCGGCCCGCCATGGGAGCTTCAGCTGCTGCCAGTCGCCGGACCGCGGCACCCAGGTGCTCGCGATCGAGAGGCACGTCGGAATCGATAAGGGCTCCGGCCAGGCGATCGGTCAGGGCCACGGAAGCTCCCAGACCTGAGACCACGCTTGCACCCACCTGCCCCGGGGCTCGGCCCGAAGCGTCAGCATGCTGCTCAGCGTCGATCGGTTCAGGGCCGGAAGCACCGGACCCGGACCGGGAGCACGGTCGCGGCGTGTCGTCATGCTCTGCCACACCGCGGCGCTACCTCGCAAAGGACGGAGGATCCCCGGAAGGAG
>DATEEG010000144.1:0-10379 GCA_035281305.1 Acidimicrobiia bacterium
TGCGCGTTTGTTCCCTCCCATACTTCTAGTCTTTCAAAGTCGAGCATCCGCACGTCAGGAGCGGAGTTGTGACTACACGCCTGGACATCAAGGCTATCGGACTGGGTCTGCCTCCTCCGACGTGGCTGCTGGGCTGATCGAAGCTCTGTGGAGCGGCCCGATACTGGTTGCGGTCGACGAGGGGTCACCAACGGTGCAACTTGAGATGCGCTGGTGGGCCAAGAAGAGAAGTTCTGCAGTCTGTCTGGGTTAACGATCCGAATCGAACCAGGGGAACATGCCGTGCTACGACTCCACGTGTTCGAGGACTTAGACCATGAGAAACCGTGAATGTGGATGATCCATGCCGGTGACGCAGGTAAATGTGCGTGCCTTCGACCCGGCGATGTCATCAGAAGGGGTAAGGGTTGCGTGATACTGTCGAGAGGTGGATGAAGGAGATCTTTCGCTTCGCAACGCCACGTACCGCCTTTTTGTGGAGTTCGGCCGGGCACCAACAGCGAGTGAGGTTGCGGCAGCTGAGAGTTCGACAGCGGAACTTGTCCAGGCGGCGTGGCGCCGTCTTCACAATGACCATGCACTGGTCTTGCATGAAGGAGGCGAACTCCGTATGGCGAACCCGTTCTCGGCGGTTCCCACGGCGTATCGAGTGCATGCCGGCGGTCGCTGGTGGTACGCGAACTGCGCGTGGGATGCGTTCGGGATCTGCGCTGCTCTACACACCGACGGTGGCATCGAGACGTCCTGCCCGGATTGCGGCGAGCTGCTAACGGTAGATATCCGACGCCAGCGACCCAGCGATGAGGCGATGCGCTTCCATTGTCTGGTCCCGGCAAGCTCTTGGTGGGAAGACATAGGTTTCACTTGAAGCAACATGAATCTCTTCCGGTCGGAAGAGCACATTGCCCGATGGCTTGGCGCTCGCGCCCCAGGAGCGAGCATCCCCGTGTTGAAGTTGAGCGAGTTGGCCCACGCCTGGTGGGACGATCGCCTCTCGCCCGATTGGCGTCCGCACACGCGCGAACAGAACCAGGCGATCCTCGATCGACTCGGACTCTCGGGACCGTTTTGGAGACTCCCGTGAACGCGTCCGTGAGTTGCCGCTGCGCCGCCCGATAACCCAGCCGGGTGGCCATACAGCCGCTATGTATCGGCACGACTGTGTGCCCCTCCGCCAGCCACCCGGTGGGTCCGCACTCCTGACAGGTCAGATGATTTAGGGAGGCGCCGCGTCGAACAGGTAACCGGGCTGCCGTTCGCCGTCGAACTCACCGTCGCCTGAGACCATGTCGTACACGGCTAGCGCCGATTGCCGGTTATGGGCGGGTGACTGACCCGTGGCGGGTTCCTATGTTCAGGTGTGCCCACCCGCTCTGCGTGCTCCACCTTGGGAGTGCTTTGGCCAGCGTCGGCGGGCCGTCTACTTTGATTCGTTCGGACTTGAGGGCTTCGGTCCAGGTGATGTGACCTAGGTGCCATTCGGCGAGAGCATCTGTGTGGGCGGTGACTATGAGGTCTTCATTGAATCCTGGGTGTGTCACGCAAACCTCGGAATCGTCGCCGTTGAAGATCACCCAAAGCTGGCTGCCCTTTATAGGGAGCTCGGGGAAATCGAATCTGACGACGGTCCGCCGATCGGGTAGCTCTTCGTAGTTCAGGTAGAAACGAACCCAAGATTCGAGGACTACCCCTGGGTCGAGATGCTCTGGAGCGAGTTCAATCCAGCGTTCGCCCCAAGTTCCGAGTGCCAACATCACCTGCCCGAGGTCCCGACCAGCTTGGGTCGGCGTGTAATGATTTCCACGACCCGCGGGGTTTGGTGCGATGTCGATGACTCCTGCTCGGTGTAGCTCGCTGAGCCGGCTGGAAAGCAACGTGCGTGACAATCCGGGTGCGCCATCAGCCAGCTTGGAAAACGTGTTCACTCCGTTGAGGATGTCCCTGAGGATGATCGGCGTCCATCGTTCTGCCAGGATCTCAGACGCTCTGGCTATGGGGCAGTACTGGCCGTAGGTCCGCACTCGTCGAGTGTCCACAGCCACGCTGACGCTGTCAATACATTTTTTGTACTTCCATTCCGAACCGTAGGAGGGAATGATCGGGTTGTGCGATGCTGATGAGGAGGAAGCGCATGAGGACGACAGGTACGAATTCGACCGAACCGACCGGTTTCGCTCGATTCCGGAGCTCGGAGCAGGCGGTCTGGGATCACTACCGGTTGCGGCCCTCCGAGGCTCTCGTTCCGATTCGATCGGGCGGAGTCATCAGAGTCCACGAGATCGGCTCCGGCAGTCCGATCCTCTTTGTCCACGGCTCAGGCGGGTCTGGTGTTTACTGGGCACCGCTGGTCACGGAGTTGGTGTCCCAGTTCCGTTGCATACTGATGGACCGGCCGGGTTGGACCCTGAGCACGCCGATGGACTACTCGATCGGTTCCTTTGGGACCATCGCCGCTTCAATGCAGGCCGACCTGCTGGATGCCATCGGTGTTGACCGTGTACACGTCGTCGGCGGATCGATCGGCAACATGTTCGCCCTTCGATTCGCACAAGCACACCCCGACCGAGTTGGGGGAGTTGTTCTCGCCGGAGGTGGTCCACTAACCGACGCCGTCGAACCGCCAACCTTCATCAAACTGCTCCGCTCACCCCTCGGTCGCATCATCATCCGCATCCCCCAGAAACCAGGCATGGTGCGCAAACAGATGCAAGGACTGGGCCACAAGACCAGCCTCGACCAAGGACTCATCCCAGACGAACTCATAGAGCTGTACACGTCCACCAGCCGTTACACCGAGGCGATGCGCCACGAACGCGACCTTGTGAGAAGCATCCTTGACCGAGACGGATTCGTGAATGGATTCACTGTCAGCCCCCAAGAACTAAAAGGCATCACGGTGCCCGCACTCATCGTCTACGGACTCGACGATCCTGTCGGCACCGTGGACATATGGAAACGGTTTGCAGAGAGCCTGGAGAACGGATCCATATACACCCTGGCCGACAGCGGACACCTCAACTGGTATGACAAGCCCCACGAAGCCGGCGCTCGGATAGCAGGCCATCTAGCCAACATCCACCTGTACCGCACATAACGGCACTTCGGCGCTTGCTTCTGCCCGGGTGTCTGGAGTAGCTCGTTCCCGTCACGTCTGGTGATGTATGGAAGCCCCGTGTCGAAAGGTTACCGGGCTGCCATTCACCGTAGAACTGGCTGTCGCATCTTGATATCAACGCCGGTGTCGGTAGAGAAACGGTGCGCGCCTCCGGATACTGGAGTGGCTGCGCCTTTCAGGGGGCAGTCCGGCCGAAGATCTGCTCTGCCACTACCGAGACCGTCCAGTCGACCCATTCTTCGTGTGTCCAGCCATGCGTTGCGACGAGCGTGTGATAGGCGTCCATCCCGACGAACAGCAGGAGCAGATGGGTCGCGCGTTCCACTGTCAGCCCCGGACGGAATCCTGTTTTCGCCCGAAGGAGTTCGACAACCTCCCGGTATCCAGCGGCCCGCAAATCTCTGCTGGAGGCGATGATCTGGGCGGCGTCTGGATCTGAGTCAGCTGCTATTCGGACGACCAGATATAGCGGTGTGACTCGGCGCATGATCTCTCCGACTCCCGTCACCAGATGTCGGAGCGCCTGGGTGATGTCGGGTTCGGCCACCATGGCGGCGTACCAGGGTTGCTGCTGTGGGATGACCGGCTCGTCCCCCCCGCCCCCCACCGCGAACTCGTAGGTGCGGCTCAGCAGTGCTCCCTTGGTGTGGAACACGAAATAGACGGTCTGCACCGCTACGCCCGCTGATTGGGCGATCTGGTCCATCGTCGTAGCGGTGTACCCATGCTCGCAGAACAGGCTGTAGGCGGCGTTGACGATCCGCCGACGGGTCGCATGAGCGCGTTGGCGTCGAGTCGGCTTGGTCTGCTCTGAGCTATTGACGGTGGACATCTCCAACTATACGATACGTCACTAGAGCCTGTCACTAGTGTCAACCTCTAATCTCGCCGCCACTGACCGAGGACTCGATCGAGCCGACGCCGAAGCCGCGTCGCCATAAGGCAGGAGGAGAACATGACCGTCATGAGAGAAGGGGAGGAGACGACCCCTCAGACCGATGGCGCCCAGCTGGGGCGCACCTTTGCGATGATCCTCGTCGCTGCTGGATATGTGGCCATCACGGTGGGAATGGCCTACTTCCTGATCGCCATTGCCCTACCGGCAGCCGACGATCCCGAGGTGGCCGCGGTGATCCCGAGGATCGCCGCCGTCACCGCCTTCGTCGGCGTCATCGGAGCCGTCGCCCTGGTGTGGTCGGGAGTGCGCCACCGCGCCTGGTTCTGGCTGGTAGCGGCCTTACCCGGCCTGCTCATCGTGATCCTGAACGCCCCTGATATCGCCTATGACATCACCCACCCCGCCAACACTGAGGCATTCCTGCGGACGATCCTTGTGCTCGCCGGAGAGCTGGCCATCATCATCGGGGGCATCACCGCCTTCCTCGAGGTACGCCGCAGCCGACCCTCCTGGATGTCTTCCGGTCGCGCCGGCTGGATGTCGATGGCAGTCGTTGGAGTACTTCTCGGGGCGGCCACTACCTCGGTTCTGGCCGGTTCGGCTTCGACCGGCGGGACGGAGGTGGGAGAGAGGCCGACCGTCACTGGGATACTTACCGCCGAGACAACCACCTTCGTCGAGAGCAACCTCCATCTAAGAGACGGCGAGGTTCTCGGCCTGTTCGTCACCAACAAAGACGCCATCGGACATTCGTTTGACATCGACAGCCTTGATATCCACATGCAGCTCCCACCCAACTCGACCACGGCGGTGGTGATCAAACCGACCCGACCCGGCAACGTGGAGTTCTTCTGCGGTGTCCCCGGCCATCGGGAGGCCGGAATGGTGGGGACGATCACCGTCGACGCCTAACACCTCTTGAGGGGAGTGGCGACATGGTTGGTCGGAAGACTCAATTAGGGCTTTCGGGTCAGACGACCTACGGAGGGCCACGTCGAACAGCCAACCGGACGGGCATCTGGCTGGCAGTGTTCGTGTGGCCGGCGCGCTCGTCGCCTTTTCCCGTCGCAGGAAACGGCGTCAGCCAGGTGCCAGCGTGAATCAGATCAGGTGGGCATCGGTGTTGTACCTCCTCACTGGTCTCTCGCAAGTAGTCGCTGTGCCCTTCACCGTCGCGTATATCGCCCGCGAGCGGGAGCATCCTCTTGTCTTCCCCGGGGTTCGCGGGCTTGCCGGACCTTTCGATGCCCTGGGGATCGATGCGGTCGTGACGCTCGGGGTGCTCTTTTGTCGCCTTGGGCGCTACCGAGTTGCTCGTCGCGGCTCTCCTATGGCGGATGAGCAGGCTCGGTGCCGTGCTCGCCTTCGTCCTGTTCCTGCCCGGCCTCTTCTTGTGGGTTGGCTTCGCGCTTCCAGGCTGGCTTCTTGCAGGCCCCTTGCGCATGGTGCTCGTGGAGCGTGGCTGGAAGTCTCTCCACCAGGTGTGTTAACCAGGAGACGCCGTCCTGCGCCTCGTCGATCGAGGCCACCTGTCCACCCTGGACGATGTGTTCTTCCTGAAGGCCGGAGAGGCCATCATGGACGGCTGGGAGTCCCCCGAGTGGAGAGCACCCCGGCGATCCGTAACAGCAGCCGACTCAGTCACGTGGGAACCGCCGGCCAAATAAGGGTGAGGGACGGCCCTCCCCACACAAGGGAACGACGTGCGCTCCTTCCCTCGCCAGATGCGCCACGGCGTGGGCGTTCCTCGTCAAATGAAGAGGTGAAGCGCCGCGTCGAACAGGTAACCGGACTGCCGTTTGTTTTCGAGCTCGACGTCGCCTGAGACCTTGTCGTACACGGCTTAGCGCCGATTGCCGGATCGAGGACGGGTGGTTCGCGTGATTTCGTGGTTAGCTCGCGTTCTGCGTTGGCTCGAAAACTCGCAGCATGATCGACTACGGCTTGTATAAGAGCATTGGATCCGTGTAGGTGATCAGTTCGGCTCCAGTCCAGATGATTGGTTCGTGCCATAGTCCTTGGGCGGGGATTGGTGCTGGTTCCAGCTCGCGCCAGGAGTCCTGGGATGGGTCGTATGCGACGACACGAGTTATGGGCTCCTCCCAGTCGGTACCAACCCATCCGGTCCAGATATAGACCTCGCCGCCGACCCACACAGCTTTCTGGCTCGCATCGGTTCCTTCCGAGGGGCTCACTGGCTCGAGTGGAGCCTGCTGGATTGGCCTCCACGTTTGGCCGACAGGGTTGAAGGTCACTCCGATGCCGATGGCGTTGCCTTCGGGATTCGAGCCGGCTCCGTATGCGAAAAGCTTCTCACCGGTCCAGACCAAGCTTGGGCTGAGAGGGGCGTCCTCAGGTGGTTTTGTGAGAGACGACCATTCGTCCGCTGCGATGTCATAGGCCAGGGGCCCTGGTCTTGAACCTTGCGACGGTGAGGGCCACGCATAGACGACGCCATTGCCAATCGTGGCGTCGGCGGTTCGCTCTAGCCCGTACGGAAGATCGGCCAGCCGCCGCCAGCTGTCAGTCACGGGGTTGAATGCTGCGGCGCCGACGAGGTTGCTGGTTCCACCCCCGCCGACTCCGCCAAAGACGAACATCTCTTCTCCTGTCCAGACCGCTTCAGCGAACGCCGAACTTATCGGCGGGGCCGAGATCTCCCGCCATTGATCCGCTTCCGGGTCGTAAGCTCCTGCCGAGACTCCAGATCCGACGATGCGTCCACAACAGATCAGGACCTCTTCTCCAGTCCACACCGCAACATGTTCACTTCGGGATGCGAGCGGACTGTCTGCCAGCTCACGCCAGGTGCCGGTGGCGGGGTTGAAGGCGGCTCCATCAGCATGCCAAGCGCCTTCGCTTGGTTTCTCCCCTCCCCAAACAACTACCTCGCTCCCGGTCCACACAACTATCGGGAATACTCGCCCCACGACGCGATGGTCGGCAACTACCGACCACGGGCCCGATGCCAGGATCGTTGACGTTGTGGTCGGCGCTGACGTGGTGGTGGGTATGGTCGTGGTCGACGACATAGTGGTCACGGAGCTAGTCGTGGTCGATGCCGCACCTGTTGTTGGCGTCGCCGTGAGGGGTTCGGTCCTACAGCCCACAAGCCCTGCTGTTATCGCCGACAGCACGACAAGCATCGAACTCGAGGCGAAGCGCGTCATCGACCTATAGACGTCGCACGTTCCCAGGTAGTTCATGTCGGTCAAATTCTTGACCCACTCGCCAACCCGGGCGACCGGCCTACCCTTCGGACTCGGTGGATGGACTAAGCCGGAGGGGACCGTAAGTCTGGTTGCTCTCCACGACGTCCAGCCGCTGGGTTGGGCGCCTTCATCCGCTCAGATCACAACTCTGGAACGAAACCGCTCACTTTGTTCACCCCATCGACGGCACGTCCGCTCGGCTCGGCGTCTAGTTAGTGGGATCAGTTACCTGGCCTGCGAAGAGGACGAGGTCAGTGGGTCGGTGCCTGATGATGTAGTAGAAAGGTCGGTCGGCCTTGACGGTTAGTTCTGGTTCGGACGGACCGGATTCTTCGAACCCGAGGGCCGTAGCTGCTGAGGCGACGGTGCCCCATTCGTCAACTGCGATGTCGGCTCCGTGGACGGCCTCGCCAAGGAAGGCTTCGGGGCTAACTGCCGGGTAGGAGCCTGGTGCAGCCCCAGTGCTGGTTAGCCATTGGATCAGGTCCAGCTTGGTGGCGGTGTCCCATTTTGGGATCAGTAGCTCATATGGCCCGGTGGTGAATGTGGTGTCGATGTCGTTGAGCAGGTCCTGGTCGAGTCGCTCGCGGATCTCCTCGAATCGGCCTTCGTCGGGAACAATGACCAACATCGAGAAGTCCCCACCCACGTAGGGGATCTCTGCTCCGACGAAACCATCGCCGACGCCCCGAAGATCAGCCAGCTCCAGTCCCCTCATGAACTCGACGTTGGCCGTGCTGCCGTCGAGACGAGTGAAAACGTCTTCAACGTTCGGGTACTTGCCGAAGACGGTCTCCCACTGTCCCCTGAAGTAGATGGCGTCGGTGAGGATCAGGATCGTCTGGTCAGGTTTGATGAACCCCTCCGGTAGCAGTTCGGGAATCAACTCCTCGGTCTGGTCGCTGACCCAGGAGTTGATCGTTTCTCTACTGCCTTCGGGATCACTCCTGAAATCCAACGCTTCGGTGGGACGCCAGGAGGTCGATCCACCCTTGATCAGGGGTGAGATCGATGCGTGGCCAGATGCGATCCGCGATCGACACGGTCAACTCGTCTTCGCTGTCGGCGTCCTGAGCGATTGTCACGTCGGAGGCGTTCCATGCCTCATGAGCGGCCAGACCCTCCGGAAGCGAAAGAGCGGAGTCGATCGCTTCACCTGTCGCAGCATCAGCAGCCGCTCGGGCCATCAACAACGCATGGCCAACACTGACAGGACTGAATACGAGGTTGTCGCCGACAGGTTGGGCACGCAACAGGTCAAAGCCGGCATTGTTGAACCCGGCAGCGAGATCCGCGATTGGTGCGTCTGAAACAGGTCGAACCCTCTCGACGTCACCGGACGGTGAAAGCGCAACCGCTCCCGCACTGTCGGTAGCCACATCCGCATCAGAACCATTCGCCGGTGCCGCGGGACTATCACCGCAGGCACCCGCCACCAGGCCGACCGTCAGAAGCAGAGCGATTCCTCGCATCAAAGGCTTTGGACGTCCCCAAGGAGCAATGAGTTCCAGAACACGGAAGCGTGTGCCCGCACCAGATCACCAGTTATGCGTGAATAACGAGCGTCTTACGAGGTGCGCGCTATCTGCACGTCGCGAGCGGGTTCGAGTACTGGTCATGGAGCGGACTGTCAACATGGAATCCGACGCCCGTGTTCAGCCGCTACGGTGACCGACGCTCGATCGGTAATGTCGACCTGGCATGAACCACGTCACGGTTGGGGGTCAGAGGATTGCCTACCGAGAAAAAGGTGAGGGGCCGTCCCTGGTCCTTTTGCATGGATGGCCGTTGGACAGCCGGGAGTGGTGGCGGCAGCTGGATGGACTGTCGGACGAGTTCAGAGTCGTTGCCTTGGATGCCCCCGGAGCCGGTCAGTCGTCGGACCCGCCGGAAACGAGCAAGCTGAGGGACTGGGCGGACTGGCTTGCGGGGTTCATCGAAGTTCTGAATCTTGCTCCCGCCCACGTCGCTGGACTTTCTTTCGGTGGAGGTCTCGCGCTGCAACTGTTCGACCAGCATCCTGAAGTCGTCCGTTCCTTGATTTTGATGTCCGCGTATGCCGGCTGGGGTGGATCGCTTGCTCCTGACGAGGTTGAGAGACGGCTTGAAGTGGTACGGCGCGGCATTGAGAGTCCCGAGAAGTGGGCACCAGCTCTGATCGACACCCTCCTCCCAAAAGGATCGGATGTAGAACTGGCGGACGAACTCACGACGATGATCACCGATCTTCATCCGACTGCCACCAGGACCGCAGAACGAGCGTTCGCCGAGACCGATCTCAGTCACACACTCACCGACGTCGTCGTCCCGACGCTGCTGCTGTACGGCGAGTTGGACGTACGGACTTCCCGCGAGGTTTGGGAGCCGATCTATAAGGGCATCCGGGGCTCCAAGCTCGTGGTCATCCCCGACGTCGGGCATATGGTCGACATGCAGGCGCCAGAGCGTTGCAACGCTGAGATCCGCACCTTCCTACGAGAGGTCGAGACGTCTCACTCCAGCACCCAGTGACCCGAACGCGCCACCGACCCGAGTAGCTCGTTGACACCCGATCGGTTGGACAGACACCAGCGGCCAAGCTCAGCTGAGCATGCAGGTTCGGTGTGGCCCTCCATCAGCGCAGATCGACTCATTCTCGAGCGAAACCGCTCATATCTGAGACCGTCCGGTATCGGCGTATTGAGCGGGTCCATCGAGCGCCTCCCGGCCCCGCCCTGGGGGCGCGTCGGAGGATGCATCGAAGCGCCGCGTCGAAGAGGTAACCGGCTCCTGTTTGCCCTCGAGCTCGCCGTGGCGTAAAGCCCTTCTCGAGCCCTTGCATCCAGAGCTTGACGCCCTCGGACTGGCCTCTATCCAATTAGAAGGGCGAGCAGCTCGCCGGCCAATTCGGTTAGCTAGCGCAGAAAAACAGAGCCCGGGGGATTTCGCCCATATCTGACACCGCCCGAGATCGGCACGTCGGCACTCGGTTCTGGCCGGGAGTCTGGAATATCTCGTTCCCGTCACGTCAGGTGAAGTATGGAAGCGTTTGAGTTGACCAGGGGAAGGTCCATCAGAGGCGTCACGCCTCGACGGTGGGTTGATTCACCGCTCCTCGCCAATATGGCCCTTCCTGCTTCCTGCCTTGCATCGAGCCGTCTGACTCGACCAGAAT
>DATEEG010000145.1:0-4508 GCA_035281305.1 Acidimicrobiia bacterium
TCACGAAGCCGCACAGAATTCAGGGCGGGCCCGCCACCATGTCCGGCGGCATCCACCATGACGATGCCCAACAGTCGATCCCGGACCAGGAAGACCGCCAGCGAATCCCCGGCCAGAAGTCCGACGGCGGGCAGGTGGCGAGTTGAGATGGCGACTCTGCCCACCCCGCCGATCGGCACAGAGTGAAGTATCTCGACCAGGTCCGTCATGACCGGCGCCACCTGCTTCAGGGCGTCGGTCGCGCGGCTTGCTTCCTCGGCTGCCATACGTTCGCGCGATGCGTAGATATCGACTCGTCGCGACGCGTAGAGAAGGCCGGCCAGGAGCAGCACCGTGAATGCGACGGTGATGAAAGCCAGGATCCCCGGTGTCCCGAAACGGGCCTGGACTTTGACCGTGCCCACGAGGGCGGCCGGTATCAAGAAAGCAATCGGCACCAGCCAGCGCAGCAGCTCCCCTCCCAGGTTGGCGCTGACCAGCGGGCGCAACATCGGGTCCTGGGGCCGGGCGAAAAAGGCAGCTGCGCTGAGGAGGATGGTCCCCATCGTGCTCGGCAGGCCCATTTCCTCGCCCTCGAAAGGGAACATGGCGAGCCCCCGATCGCCGTAAGCGAACGCGACGAGGATGAATGATGCCAGCACCCCCGCGATTGCGGCCAGAGACTGGCCCGACAGTCGGACGGTTAGCCTCGGGCTGGAAATCAAGACGCCGCCCAACGCAACTGCACCCAGCATGAAGGCCTGATTAGGTGCGACCATCCCGGTGTGCGGTCCCCCTTCCGGGACGAGCCGGAGCACCGCAGGGATCACCCGCGGATCGGTCAGGGCACCGGCAAGAAGGAAGGCCCCACACAGTCCAGAAACCGTGATCAACAGGAGTTGACCGGTCCGGCGAGAGAGCGACTTGAACAGGGCGGAACGCAGTCCGATCGCACAGGCGGCGAGCAGAACGAATGTCCAGGGTTGCGTGGGGCGGATCGCACCGAGGCCCGGCCCGGCCGTCAGCAACGGGATGTCGAAGGCCCATCCTGCCAACCCCAGCACTGATATGGCAGAGGCCGCGGCCAGGGCAAGCAGGCCGACTCGCTCAAATCGGGCCAGCCAGCGAACGTCGACCACGGTGTGATCGCCCCGGTCGCCCGTCGATGTATGCAGCAGCTCCCTCGCTTCGATGCCCGAAGCCTACGAGGGGCCGGTCAGTCGTGGATTTCGAACCAGGCTCCGGTTTGATTGTCGACGCCCCAGGCGTCGGATACCTTTTCGACGATCATCAAGCCGAGACCGCCCACCTCCGGCCGGTGTGAGCGGTCGATCCGGTAGGACCCGGGCCGCTGATAGACCGAAACCCGTATGGATGATTCGTAGCGGTCGATGAAGATTTCGAGGCCGTCACCCGCCGGGCCGTGACGAACGGCGTTGGTGACGAGTTCGCTGACCGACAACAAGGCGTCATCGATGCGGGGATGCCCTCCCAGAACCGATCGCATGAACGAGCGCGCCTCCCCGGCTGCGTCCGGGACGGCAGCCAAGTGCAACGTTGCGGGAATGCTCGTAGGTTCGTGAAAGAGTGGCATGGCTGGTTCCAACCTACCTGGTACCCGCTTCTGATCGCAGGCAAACGCTTATTGGCGAGGGCCCGCCACCCCGCGCCCTCCTCCAGGTCTCATTCGAGGACGGTGCGCAGGCGCCCCATCGCCTTGGCGAGAAGCCTGGAAACGTGCATTTGGGAGATCCCGAGCAGGTCGGCTATCTCAGCTTGAGTGAGGTCTTCGTAGAAGCGCAGGCGAACAATGTTTCGTTCGCGCTCGGGGAGCATTTCGAGACCCCGGGTCAATTCCACCACATCGTTGGCCAATAGGGCCAGATCGGGCTCCCCCGGGATGGCGTCGGCCAGGATCAGGCCCGTGTCCGGGTCGGGTTCGACGAGAGACTCCCAGTGGAACGCCGAATTGGCAGCGATCGCTTCGATCACCTCCTCCTCGGCGATGTCGAGGTCGCGGGCGATCTCTCCCGGGGTCGGGTTGCGGCCGAGGGCTTGAGCGATTCGCTCGGAGGTCTTGGCCACTCTCAGGGTGAGTTCCTGTAACCCCCTGGGCACCCGGACCGACCAGGCGCGGTCGCGTAAGTAGCGTTTGAGCTCACCGTTGATCGTGGCGGTGGCGAACGCCTCGAATGCTCCCTTGTCGGGTTCGAAACGATTGACGGCGTTCATCAAGCCGAGCATCGCAACCTGCTCGAGGTCGGCGTCGGCAATGCCTTTTCCCCGGAACCTCCTCGCCATCGACGCTGCCAGTCCCGCAAATCTGCGGATGGCCTCATCCCTCATCGCGGAGTCGTCGCGCGCCCTGAGCAGAGTCTCCACATCCTCCAGGTCGGCCAGGGCGGCGCCGGTGCCCGCCGCTCTGATCTCAAACCAAACCGTCAGGTTGCCCGCCTCATAGCGGTGGCCCCAGCGGCGGGCCAACCGGTCGAGCAGTCTGAATCCGAAGCCGGGCGGCTCGTCTCCGAGCGGTTCAGGGGAAGGATGGGTCAGTTCGATCCGCCAGCCGGTCACGTCATCGATGACCTCCAGCCGGAACGTCTGCGCCTGAGAATGAGCCACTGCGTTGGCCAGGACCTCGGTCACCAACAGCTGGGCTTCGGCCAGCCTGATGGAGTCGACCTTGATCGCTGCAGCAACGGCGGCGCGGGCCCGGGCGGCCGTTTCAGGTCGGACGGCGAACTCGGTCATGAACTGATGGGTGTGCCGAGGCGGACCACCCACGGCTGATCGATAGACCACAAACCCCTCCCGATAGCGGTCAGCAACCCGGCCGTTTCCGCCGGGATGGGAGGGGTGGTGCCATGAGCTTGAAGGCGAAGCAGCGGGGTGTCGGAGTCGACCTCAGCCAGGATCGTCACCTCCGGGACTCCCGATCTGATCAGGAGGGTGGCAAGCTCAGAGACCGCCAGGCGTATGTCATGGCGGGTCTTTTCGTCGAGATCGAGCACCCGGGCGATGGCCCCTGCGTAGGACCGGGCTGTGGTCAGGTGGACGGGATCGCCGACGATTCGGAGCGACAGCGACCCGATCAAGCGGTGGCCGCTTCCAATGATTGGAAGATTGCCAGGGTCTGGCCGACACCACTGATGTCGAGCAGGCGGTCAACCGGTCCGCCTGCCACGATCAGGGCCAAGCGGTGTCCGGAACCTGACAGGTTCTGGTTGGCCGCCAGCAAGGCTCGGAGGCCCGTCGAATCCATGAAAGTGACACCGGTCAGGTCGACGGCGACGTCCGTGCTGCCGCTAATCGAAGCTGCCAGGGCTTCTTCGAGCTGGCCTACGGTTGCGAGGTCGATCTCGCCCGAGGGGCTGATGATTGCCCATCCCGGCTGATCAGAACGGTCGATTTGAAGTTGCATCGCTGAGTGAGACCTGGTTGTGGGAGGGCTGATCGTATCATCGGAGCACTCTTGACCACCAAAACCGCTTTAGATGTTCCGCTGGACCCGAGGTGGCGCCATGTGATTGCGGCGACCGTCCTGGCTGCGGTAAGGGCCTATTCAGCACCGCCGTCCGGCGAGAATCCCGGTTCGGGCGGTTGGGGCCAGGGCGAGCTGGGTCGGATGGGCGATCTCTCGCTTCTGCTGGATCGAGCCGTCGACGACATCGCCAACCTCCCGGGTGTAACGAGCCTGGGTGTCGAAGTGGAGTCAGGCCCCCAGTCGGTTGTGGTGTCCGTGGTCGGCGGGGGCGAGGACATCGAGCGGCCCCACTCCGACAGCTCGGCCCCCCTGACTGATCCCCTGACCGGATCCATGTTCGAGTGGAGCCAGACCGAAGTGGTTTGTTCTTTGAAAGTCGCAATAGGGCCACTCTGACCGGCCGGCACCGGGGTAAGGGTGGATTCGCCCCGGGTTCCGATTCGGCGACCGTCAGTCTCCTGAACCCGGCCCGCTGACCACTCCGGGTTGGGACCCGCCCACCGGCCAGGTCCCCCGGCCATGTTTGTGATCACCACGCCGTGGGTACCCGACAGGTTCAAGCACGCCCAGAAATGAGCGGCGAAATCGATTGAAAGGACGGGCCATGTCAGACAGGCCAGTTGTTGTTAATAGCCGGGAAAGCAGCGCCGGGGCTCTAGTGGCCGGAATCGTTGCAGTTCTGTTGATTGCCCTCGCCGTTTGGTACTTCGGCTTCCGTGGAGCCGACACCGATCCGGGGACAGGCGTTGACGTTGACGTCACGGTCCTGGACGGCTCGGGCGAGACGCCGGCGCCGTAGACCACAGCTTTGTAAAGGTTCCTAAATCGAAGGCCCGACCATAAAGGCCTGACCGAAAGGAAAAACCATGATGGACAAGGACGCCATGAACGAAACCATCGAGACGATCGACTGGAACAGCCGATTGGCCGATGAGGGCCGGTGGCAGCAGGCTCGCGGACAGATTCGCCAAACCTGGGGCAACCTCACCGACGACGAGCTCGACAGTGCTCGTGGCTCGTGGGATCGCCTGGTCGGTGTTCTGAA
>DATEEG010000146.1:0-7981 GCA_035281305.1 Acidimicrobiia bacterium
GACCACACCCCCATCACCGAGGAGTACATGGTCTACACCGACGACTACAAGCGGGTGGGCTACGCCACCAGCCTGATGTATTCGCCGGTGCTCCAACGGCATATCGCGATCGGCCGGGTTCGGCCGGAACTGTCGGCGGTGGGGACGCGGGTGAACCTGGAAGTGACGATCAACCATCGCTACGAGCTGGTGGGTGCTCATGTCGCCCGCCAGCCCCTGTTCAATCCGCCCCGCAAAACTTCCTGACTCCAGGCCCCGACCAAAGGACTGCTCATGTCATCCCCCTCGCAGCGCAAATACGACGCCATCGTCATCGGCGGCGGTCATAACGGCCTCACCAACGGCGCCTACCTGGCCAAAGCCGGACTCAGAACCCTGATCATCGAGCGCCGTCATCTGGTGGGCGGAGCCGCCATCACCGAAGAGCTGTATCCGGGCTTCTGGTTCACGACCTTCTCGTACGCGTTGTCGCTGCTCAGGCCCGACATCATCCACGAATTGGAACTCACCAAACACGGCTTCATGCCGCTGCTGATGCCGTCCACCTTCGCCCCGATGGAAAACGGCGACTATCTGCTATTCGGACAGGATCGCAACGAGAACGTCCACGAGATCGCCCGGCACTCGAAGCACGACGCCGACGCCTTCGACCAGTACGAGCACGACATCACCATGGTCTGCCAGGCCCTCAAGCCGCTGCTCGACAATGTCCCCCCCGATCTCTTCAGCAAGGATCCCGAGCAATTGGTGGCGATGTCGGCACTCGCCGGCCATATGAGGAGCCTCGAGCCCAGAGTGCTCCACAACGCCGTCAGACTCCTGACCGGTAGTGCCGCCGACTTTCTCGATGACTACTTCGAAAGCGACATCCTGAAGGGATACCTGTCGTCGTCAAGCATCATCGGCACCAAGGTTGGACCGCGCTCCCAGGGATCGGGGCTGGTGCTGCTCTATCACAACATCGGCGAGCATGATGGGATCTTCGGGTCATGGGCGTTCCACAAAGGCGGGAACGGTGGCTTCACCCAGGTCCTTGCCCGGGCCGCGCAGGCGTTTGGAGCTGAGATCATTCTCGAATCACCGGTCGCGAACGTCATCACCTCCAACGGACGGGCCACCGGGGTAGCTCTCGAGGACGGGACCGAACTCGAAGCCGACATCGTTGTCAGTGCCGTCGACCCCCGCCGGACCTTCATGCAACTGGTGGATCCGCGCGAGCTTCCAAGCGACCTCGTGGAGAACATCACGCGCTTCAAGTTCCAGGGAACCTCGGCCAAGGTCAATTTCGCCCTCGATGGCCTGCCGAAATACCCGACCTTGGGTGAGCGCGGCGACCAGTACCGCGGCTTCACCAACATCGGTCCATCCATCGACTATCTCGAACGGGCTTACGACGAAGCGAAGTACGGCTGGTATTCGTCGCGGCCTTACCTCGATTGCGCCATCCAGTCGACCATCGACCCCGATATGGCCCCTCCCGGCAAGCACGTGATGAGCTGCTTCGTCCAGTACGCCCCGTACCACCTCAGGCACAAGGACGGCACACCGGGCGATTGGGATCAGGAAAGCCAAGGATTCGGAGACACCGTTCAAAAGACAATCGAGTCCTTCTTCCCGGGCTTCTCGGATCTCGTGCTGCACCGCGAAGTGGTCACTCCCCTCGACATCGAACGAGTCGTCGGCCTGTCCGAAGGGAACATCTTCGCCGGCGAGTTCCTGGCTCCCCAGATGTACTTCTTCCGTCCGGCCCCGGGCTGGAATCAGTACCGGACCCCCATCGACGGCTACTACCAATGTGGATCCGGCACCCACCCGGGCGGATGCGTGATGGGCGCCCCCGGCAAGCTGGCGAGCCAGCAGATTCTCAAGGACGTAGCGGCCAGGACCTGAGCCACAATCTCGATGATTCCACGCCCAGGCGAGAAGTACCCGTGGGGATCGAAACCGACTCCTTACGAGGAGATCGGAGGCGATACCAGGGTCCGGGCTCTCGTGGACGCCTTCTACGACATCATCGATGCCGAATCACCGGAGCTGAGAGCGATGCTGCCGTCGGACATGTCGATCTCACGCCAGAAGCTCTACGAGTTTCTCAGCGGATGGATGGGTGGCCCTCAGCTCTACTTCGAGCGTCGCGGCCATCCCCGGCTCCGTCTTCGGCATATGCCTTTCCGGATCGACACTTACGCCGCAGAGGAGTGGTCCCGCTGCATGAGTAAAGCCCTCGCAGCCATCGACGCGGGAGAAAGCATCCGCACGTACCTCGAACGCGAGTTGGGCACCACCGCCCGCGGGCTGCGCAACACACAAGATTGAAAGGGTTCTATGGCTCCGCAGCTGCGTACACTGAATGGCGGTTCAGGATTCAGAGGAGAGCCGTGGCCGTTGGACTGAGCGACGCTGATCGGGAACTCCAAGCGCGCGCCCGCACCTTCGCCAACGATGAGCTGATCCCCTGGGAAGTCCACGCCGAGATGAACAACGGCGAGATCCCCGAGGATGTGAGGGATCGCCACGAGAAGCTGGCCCGGGAGCTCGGGTTGACTTCGATCAATCAGCCGGCCGAGCTCGGGGGCCACGACTACTCCACCCTCCAGCAGGTTCTGATCGCCGAACAATCGGGCCGCGTCACCAATGCTCTCGGCTGGCTGATGAGCACCCCCCCGGGCTGGCTCCCCAAGGTCGCCACGGAGTATCAGATGGAGCGTTACGTTCTGCCGACCATTGCCGGAGAGAAACACGAGTGCTATGCCATCACCGAGGAGAACGCCGGCTCCGATGTGTCTGATATCACCGCCAGCGCACGCCGCGAGGGCGACGAGTACGTCCTGAACGGCGTCAAGTGGCACGTCACCTCGGCCAATCTCGCCGATTACGTCTTCTTCCAGGGGAAGCTCACCAGCGGCCCCAAAGCGGGCCAACACGCGTTGTTCATCGTCGACATGGACACGCCGGGGATACGTCATCTGCGGACGCCGGCGTATACCCACACCTATGCCCACCATCACTGGGAGATGGGTTTCGAGGATGTTCGGGTTCCGGCTTCACACCTGATCGGCGAGGAAGGCGACGGCATGACCTTCGCCCATGAGTGGTTCCGCTTCGAGCGAATGATGATCGCCGCCCGTTGTTGCGGCGCAGCCGACCGACTCATCGAAGAGGTAACCGGCTTTGCCGAACAGCGGGTCATCGGAGGGGAAAGACTGGCTGATTTTCAGGCGATCCAGTTCATGCTGGCCGACTCCCTGACGGAGTTGTGGGGAGCCCGCCTCATGGTTTACGAGGTCGCTCGTGAGATCGACGCCGGCGCCGACGTGAAGTTGATCCACGTCCATTCCTCGATGGCGAAGCTGACCGCATCGGAGATGGCCTACCGGGTGGCGGATCGGGCGGTACAGATCTTCGGAGGCCGGGGCTACATGCGGGAGAACGTCGCCGAGAGGTTTCTTCGGGAACTGAGGGTGGACCGAATCTGGGAGGGAGCCTCCGAGATCCAACGGGCCATCATCAGCGATCAACTGCGCAAGCGAGGTGTCGGAATCACCCGGTGACGGCGCTAGCGGACAAGGAGTCGAGGGCCGCCCGGATCTCGTCTTCATCTCGAAGCCCGGTCCACCGCTCCACTTCCTGCTTATCGGCTCCGATCAGGATCGTCACGGGTTGATAAGGGACTGCGTACGACGCGAAGATCTCCTCGCTGGAGTCGAGTCCCCAGACCATCGATCCCGATGGCATCAACTCGGATGCCCGCTGGGCAGTGGCTTCAGGGGTGCCTTTCCAGGCGACCGCCACGAAAGCGATGCGATCGTCGTATTCCTCGGCCAGGTTGTCGACGACGGGCAACTCCCGTCGACAGGTTGTTCACCATTCCGCCCAGAAAACGAGGTAGACGGGACGCGCTTCCTGGGAAAGAACGAAGGTCCCGCCGTCGCCCAGGGCCAGGGTGAAGTCCGGGGCGGCATCTCCGACTTCGGTGACAGATGTCGAGGACGACGTGGACGCGGAGACGGTCGGCGTCGGCGTCGAGTCCACGGTCGGAAGCGACCGGCTGGTCGTGGCCGTGGCAAAGGTGGCAGGTTCGCCGCAGCCGGCCAGCCCCAAGATGACGACTGCCAGAGAGGCAACCCGCTTCATCCGCCTGGCCCGTTTCATTGGGCGAGGATAAGAGGGCGCCGTCCCTAGACCGTTTTGGCACGACAGGATGGGGCCCTGGCCCCATCCTGTCATGCCAAAACGGGATCCGGGGGATCCGGGGGATCGGGAGTCAGATCGCCGAGGAGGACTCAACCAGCTTGGGCCGGTCCGGCATTGGTGGCGCCGAGACAACCTGGCCCGAGTAGGCCTGTCCGACCATGTGGAGGAACTGATAGATCGTGGTCTCCCAGGGGGAGAGGGGACCCGGGCGAAACCCCCGGTTGGCGGCGCCTTTCTGCACGTTCATGCAGGCGGTCCAGTCCTCCCGATTGGTGATGTCCCAGAACTCGACTGCGTAACCAGGGTCAAAACCGTCGAGTTCGAGGGCCTCCGGCGGAAATAGCCAATCGCACTCGATGTAGGTGCGATCAGGAGCAAGAGGGACCATCCGATGCGTCATCACATAGTCGGGGTGCGGACTGATCAAGAGGTTTGGCCAGACGCCCATGTAAAGAACATCGCGCTCGCGGCCGGAAGGCAGATCGCGGAAGTTGATTCCACGAGACTCACCCGTGAGCGACATCGTGCTGGCGTGGTCCTTGAGGACCATCGTGCCTCCACACCAGAGGCCGTCCGGGGCGACGTCCTCGCCCGAGGTGGGCGGAGTGACCTCACACAATTCGGGATGGATCGACGTGCAGTGGTAGCACTCGTGATAATTCTCAACGACCAGCTTCCAGTTGGCCTGGATCTCGTAGGAGTGACGAGCGACCTTGACCAGTCGCGCCGGCTCGTAAGGGGCGAGGAATCCGGCCAGGTTGCCGTAGGTGGCGTCCAGCGGGCCGGCGGTCCCGGTCGAATCCATGAAAAGCCAGCCCAACCATTCGCCCACTCTGATCGGAGTGAGGGGCCACTCGGAAGGGTCGAAGTCCGGGGATTGCGTGAGGGACGGGGCCGAACGCAGAGTCCCGTCGAACCGGTACGACCAGGCGTGGTACGGACAACGGATCAAACGAGCATCGATCGGCTCACCCACCTCCACCAGCGGATGGCCTCGATGCCGACAGACGTTGGAAAATCCGAATACCGCTCCCCCCGAATCCCGTGCCAGGAGAACCGTTTCGGATCCGTGGTCGACCGCCCGCAACTGGCCGGGCGCCAGCAGGTCCGCGGTTCGACCGAGGCATATCCAGCCACCCGAGAAGATGTGCTCGGCCTCCCAATCGAAGACGTCCTGGGACCGGTAGGCCGGGGCCGGGAGGGTGCGGCTATAGCCAAAAGGACGAAGTAGGTCCTGGACGGCCGCCGGGTCCAGCGGCGCGGGCGATCCCGATGCTGGCGCGGGTCTATTCAAAGTCACACCTCCCGGGATCGGATTTAGGAAAGTCTAATAACCTGAACCGCGGTTCAGTTTAATCCGCTATATTGAACGGCGGTTCAGTTAAGGCGGGAGACACAACGTCTTCC
Source organism: Acidimicrobiia bacterium (assembly GCA_035281305.1). Taxonomy (GTDB): domain Bacteria; phylum Actinomycetota; class Acidimicrobiia; order Spongiisociales; family ZC4RG35; genus DATEEG01. The sequence continues at coordinate 5,602 of DATEEG010000146.1, forward strand.
CGACCGAGCCAGCGAAGGGCCAACCGGCCCTCGCGCAGCGAGAAGAGCGGAAGGGCACCGGGCCCCCCGCTCGTAAAGGAGAACCCATGGTGGCCCTAGGCCACGACCTCGAGGTTGCGGCCCTCGATCGAATCATCGCCGCCGAGCAGGAGCGGTTCCTGGCCCGGATGCCACGGTCCGCCGAGTACACGAGAAGGGCCAGCGTTTCGCTGGCGGGAGGAGTCACTTCTAGCTGGCAGATCTCCTTCCCGCATCCGATCTGGGCCGAGCGAGGATCGGGGTCACGGATCTTCGATGTCGACGGAAATCAATATGTCGACTATCACGGCGGCTACGGGGCCATGCTGGCGGGCCATGCCCACCCGGCCATCGTCAAAGCGGTGACCGAACGGGTCGCACTCGGCACTCACTTCGCCCAGCCCGTACACGACGCCATGGTGGTGGCAGCACATCTGGCAGAGCGGTATGGATTGCCGCTGTGGCGGTTTGGGAACAGCGGTACCGAGGCAACGATGGATGCCGTCCACCTCATGCGAGCGGTGACAGGTCGCGACCTCATCATCAAGTTCGAAGGCGGATATCACGGCCACCACGACTCCGTCCAGGTTTCGACGTGGATCGAAGGCGACCTGGGACCTTCCAGGCGACCCCGGTCGGTCGCTTCCTCACCAGGGATTCCCAACGCCGTAGTGCAACTCACCAAGATCGCCCCTTTCAACGATCTCGAAGCGGTCGCAGCGATCTTCGACGACTACCCGGGGCTCATCGCCGGAATCATCCTCGAACCGGTGTTGATGAACTGCGGAATACTGGTGCCCGAACCTGGCTTTCTCGACGGTCTGAGGGCGCTAACCCGGCGGCACGGAGCGCTGATGGCCTTCGATGAGGTCAAGACCGGCCTCACCATCGGCCGGGGCGGAGCCACGAGGATGTTCGGCGTCCAACCCGACATCGTTTGTCTGGCCAAGTCGCTCGGTGGGGGTCTGCCCGTGGCTGCCATCGGTGGCACCACCGAGGTCATGAACATCATCGTCGATGGAACCTACGACCAGGTCGGTACCTTCAACGGCAACCCGCTGGGCATGGCGGCGGCCCGGGCGATGCTGACCGAAGTGCTGGTCCCATCCACCTACGAGCACCTGGAGCGCATAGAGAACCGGCTCAGCGACGGGGTCCGGCGGATCATCGAAGCGTTCGAACTCCCCGCCTACGTGGTCAACCTCGGGGCCAAGGGCGCGATCACGTACTCGGACAAGCGAGTCCGCAATTATCGAGACTTCCTCGCTGTTGACGGTCGCTGGGCGATGGCGTCGTGGTTGACGCAGTTCAATCGCGGAGTTTTTTTGCCGCCGTGGACCAAAGGCGAGCAGTGGTTGGTCTCCGTGCAGCACACCGCCGAGGACGTGGACACCTATCTCGAGACGCTCGAAGACTTCGCTCGTGCCCTGCGAGGGCGCCGTTAGTAGGCTCGCTCCGCCATGCCTGGCGGTGCTGTCCAACTTGTCGGCCTTCATAAGACCTTTGGCGAGACCACCGCCGTCGACCACCTCGACCTCGAGATCAGGGCGGGCGAATTCTTCTCTTTGCTGGGTCCGTCTGGCTGCGGCAAGACCAGCACCCTTCGTTTGATCGCGGGTTTCGAACAACCGACCGCTGGTCGGATCCTCGTCGACGGCAAGGACATGGCCGGGACGCCTCCCCACCTTCGCCCTGTCAACACCGTGTTTCAGAGCTACGCGCTGTTCCCCCACTTGAGCGTTGGGGATAACGTCGCCTTCGGTCTCAAGTATCAGAGCCTGTCGAAACAAGAGACGAGCGATCGAGTCGGTCGGGCCCTGGAATTGGTCCGGCTCGGTGGGTTTGAGAGGCGCAAGCCCACCCAGCTCTCGGGAGGACAGCAACAGCGCGTCGCACTGGCAAGATCGCTGGTTCTGAACCCGTCCGTGCTCTTATTGGACGAACCCCTCGGAGCCCTGGACGCCAAGCTGCGAAAGGCCCTGCAAATCGAGCTCAAAGCCCTTCAAGAGGACGTCGGCATCACGTTCATATACGTGACTCACGATCAGGAGGAAGCGTTGACGATGTCCGACCGGCTGGCGGTGATGTCGGCTGGCCACATCGAGCAACTTGGCACGCCTTCCGACCTGTACGAGCGACCCGCCAATGCCTACGTTGCCGACTTCCTCGGCCTGTCCAACCTGATGTCGGCCGAAGCCGTCGGCCCTTCCGGCAGCGGTGGATGCCGGGTGACGATCGGTCGCCACGAGCTCGTGGCGGGGGTAGGAGCAGTGGAGTCGACCGGCCCCGTCCGCGTGTGCATTCGTCCCGAGCGCGTGGTCCTCGGCAGCTTCGGGCCCGATGGGGAGCGGGGTAACGACTT
>DATEEG010000147.1:0-6654 GCA_035281305.1 Acidimicrobiia bacterium
CGATCCAGATCGTGTCGACGGGGAGCTTTGTCACCCCTGATTTCGGGGAGTTCGAAGGGGGCGGGAGCGGCTCCGGTTTCATCATCGATCCGAGCGGCGTCGCCGTGACCAACAGCCATGTCGTCAGCGGGGCCGGTCTGATCGAAGTCTTTGTCGGAGGAGATCCCGCACCGATCAACGCACAGATCCTGGGCGTATCGGAGTGCAACGACCTGGCTGTGATCGATCTGGCCGGTGACGGTTACAACTATCTCGAGTGGTTCGACGGTTCGGTCACTCCGGGTATGGACGTTCTCGCCGCCGGCTACCCGCTGGGCGATCCCCAATTCACGGTGACCGACGGGATCATCTCGAAGTCCGACTTCCCGGGTGAAACCGAGTGGGCCTCGGTCGACGCCATTCTCGAGCACGATGCCCGCATCCGCCCGGGCAACTCCGGTGGACCCCTCGTCAACGACGCCATGCAGGTCGTGGGCGTGAACTATGCGGGCCGGGACGACACCGACCAGAACTTTGCGATCAGCGTTACCGATGCCGTCGACATCGTCGAACAGCTCGCCTCCGGCGTCGATGTCGATTCGGTCGGCATCAACGGATACGCCATCTTCACCGACGACGGGGAGCCCGGCATCTGGGTCGAGACGGTTCAGCCCGGTTCGCCGGCGGATGCGGCCGGTGTCACCGGCGGAGACATCGTCACCCGCATGTCCGGTGTCTCATTGGCGTCTGACGGCACCATGTCCGAGTTCTGTGACGTGATTCGCACTCAAGGCAATACCGGGGTGATTCCGGTCGAGGTGCTCCGTTTTGCCACCTCTGAAGTGCTGCGAGGCCAGTTCAACGGGGAAGCGCTCTCGCAGGCTTTTTCCTTCGCCGATGAACTAGAGGGTGAGTCGACGGTCGAAGAGAGCATCGGCACCTACTCCGAGTACATGGTCATCGAAGACGACACAGGTTCCATGCAGGTCGAGGTACCGGTCGAGTGGTCGGATGTGGACGGGGCGCCGTACACGGATGAGGAAGGTCGAGCGGTAACCGATGTACGGGCTTCGTCCGACCTGGTCGGTTTTCTGGAGACCTGGGGTACGCCGGGAATGATCTTCAGCGCTTCTTCCGATTGGGCCGAGACCAGGTCGGAAGAAGAATTGCTGGACTTCTATCTCGAGTCACTGGAGTCGGTGTGCATCTATGAAGGCCGGTCTCCTTATGAAGACCCGGCCTACACCGGCTTCTACGATTTCTACTCCGAATGCGCCGACACCGCGGCCACTTATGTGATCGTGGCCGCCCGGCCGCCCGAAGGCAACTTCCTCATCCTGGTTCAGGTGCAGGCCAACGAAGATCGCGACTTCGACGCCCTCGATCGCATTCTGGCGAGCTTCTTCGTGTCAGGCGAGGTGTAGGTTCTACCGGGCCGCTCCTTCCATCGAACCGGTGAGCTTGCTCAAATCGAGGTTGTAGAGGGCGCAGATGATCTCGCGGTCTCCGCTGTCCCAGCTTCCCTCGGTGGGGGTGATCGGAAAGACGGCGAGGGCCGATTCCTGGTACGAGAGCCCGACATAGGCCTCGAACTCGGCGATGCACAACTCCTGAGCTGCATCGTTCATCGCGCTGCTGCCGGGGAACGTGTCGGATGCCGTGTAGTCGAAGACTGCGAACACTTCGTTGTCGTGGGGTTCCGAGCAATCGACCTCGGGCACGCTGGAGACCTCGGTCTCGTCGCTGTGGTCGAAGCAGGTTCCCACTTCGAGAGTGAAAACCTCGCCAGCGCAGGCGTCTACGAGCAGCGCCAGCAGCAGGATCCATCGGATCGGTATCAACTGAGTTGCTCTCTCTGAATTGTGAAGAGCGCCAGGGTCGGGCTGCTCATTCGAGAACCAGAGGCTAAACCAGATACTGGTTGAGTTCGCGCTTCAGGTATTTTCCGTCACCCTTGTGACCGCGGTACTCGTTGCCGCTGATGATCACCCGGCCCCGAGACAAGACGGTGTCGACTCCGCCGCCCAGTTGCATCCCTTCGTAGCAGGAATAGTCGGTTCTCATGTGATGGGTGGCGGCCGAGAGGATGTGCTTGCGCTTGGGGTCGAAGATGACGATGTCGGCGTCGCCGCCGACGGCGATCGTTCCCTTGCGGGGGAAGAGGCCGAACATTCGGGCCGGGGTCGTCGAACACACTTCGACCCACCGCTCCAGGCTCAACCGCTCCTCAGTCACCGCTCCGTGATAAATCAACTCCACCCGATGCTCCACCCCCGGGAGTCCGTTGGGAATCTTCGAGAAGTCGCCCTCGCCGAGTCTCTTCTGACGCCCGAGTTCGGGATGATCCTCGAAGCAGAAGGGACAATGGTCGGTCGAAACGACCTGCAGGTCGTTCGTCGCCAGGCCGGACCACAAAGCTTCCTGATGGCCCTCGGCACGGTCTCGCAACGGCGGCGAGCAAACGAACTTGGCGCCCTCGAAACCGTTGCCGAGGTCATCGAGATCCAAGAACAGGTACTGCGGGCAGGTTTCGGCGTACACGTTGAGACCTTCATCGCGAGCGTTGGTCACTTCAGCCAGGGCCTCCAGCGCCGACAGATGGACGATGTAGAGGGGTGACCCGGCCAGTTCGGCCAGCTTGATCGCGCGATGGGTGGCCTCTCCTTCCAGGATCGACTTGCGGACGATGCCGTGGTAGAGCGGGTCAGTCTCGCCCCGGTCGAGAGCCTGGGCTATCAAGACATCGATGGCCATGCCGTTCTCGGCGTGCATCATGATCGTGGCGCCGTTCTCGGCCGCTTTCTGCATCGCCCGGAAGATCTCGCCGTCCGTCGAATAGAAGACCCCGGGGTAGGCCATGAACATCTTGAAGGAACTCACCCCCTCACCAATGGCGATGTCCATCTCCTTGAGGGACTGGTCGTTCACGTCGGAGAGAATGCAATGGAATCCGTAATCGATGGCGCAGTTGCCCTCTGCCTTGGCCATCCAGGCTTCCCATCCCTCCATCAGACCACTGCCTTTGGTCTGGACCGCGAAATCGATGATGGTGGTCGTGCCGCCCCATGCCGCCGCCCGGGTACCGGTCTCGAAGCTGTCGGAAGCGAAGGTCCCGCCGAAGGGAAGCTCCATATGGGTGTGAACGTCGATTCCCCCGGGGATGACATATTTGCCGGCGGCGTCGATCACCTCGTCGGCTTTCCAATCCGATCCCCTTGCTCCCAGGGCAGTGACCTTGTCGCCCTCCACCAGGACGTCGGCCTCGAAGCTTCCGGCGTGGGTGATAACGAGACCATTCTTGATAAGGACTGACATCTCGCCTCCATCTTCCCCCGGTCTCGGGGGATGCCAAACAACTGGGATTGCGCCCCGGAACCTAGCTGTCTCCGGCACCCGCCGGGTTGGTCTCGGAGCCGAAATGTGCCTGATAGTCGTCGAGGGCGGCGGTGACCACTACCCGGGCCTGCTCGGCCCCGTAGCGGTCGATGATCCGGGTCTCGGCGGGCTCGTTCGGTCGAAGTTTGTACGTCTCGAAATAATGGGACAGGCGGTCGATCAATGCCGGTGGCAGCTCGTCGACGTCTTTGGCCTCCCCCCAGACCGGGTCCCGGGCCAGCACACCGATGATCTTGTCGTCGGCCTCGTCGCCGTCCAGCATCTGGAGGCCACCCACAACGGTGGCGGTCAAGGTGATGTCGGCCCGGTCGATGGGCCGCTCGGAGATGACGCATATGTCGAGCGGATCTCCATCCCCCCGTATTGCCGATGGGCAGAGATCTGCGACCCGCTCGGCGCAATAGGTCCTGGGAATGAACCCGTAGAGGGTCGGTGGGGAAGATGAGGTCTGCTGGGGACGGTCGACCTTGATATAGCCCGTCGGCTTGTCCAATTCGTATTTGATCAGATCGAAAGGCGTGATCTCGATATAGGCCGTCACGACCGAAGGTGCATCAGGGCCGGCCGTCAGGCCGTGCCAGGGATGCGGTCGCCAGTGAGTGAACTCAGCTATGGACAAGGTCTAGCAGCCCCGGAGGGGTATCGCGGTCATCCCGCCCTGGCCCTGGGGAGTCCGAACCCCGGCGATGCCACACGGCTACCGCGGGAGCGGTAACTTGCTCTCTGCACGAGTGCTCTTAAGGAGGCACCTTTTTGAAACGAACAATCACCCTGTTAGCCGTTCTGGCGCTGCTGATCGCAGCGTGCGGCGGCGACGACGCAACAACAACGACTGCCGCCGGTGGCGACACGACGACGACCGCCGCCGGTGGCGACACGACGACGACCGCTGCGGCGGGCGGCGACATGGATGCCCTGATCGCAGCTGCTCAAGCTGAAGGGACGATCACGACCATCGCCCTGCCCCGCGACTGGTGCAACTACGGGGGTGTGATCGACACCTTCACCGAAAAGTACGGGCTCGAGTACAACGGATTGGCGCCGGACGCCGGCTCGGCGGACGAGCTCGAGGCGATACGGGCCAATCAAGGCAGCACGGGTCCCCAGGCACCGGACGTGGTGGACATCGGCCTGGCCTTCGGTCCGCAGGCGAAGGATGAAGGTCTGCTGCAGCCGTACATGGTTTCGACCTGGGACTCGATCCCCGACGACGCCAAGGACCCCGAGGGCTACTGGTATGGCGACTACTACGGCGTGCTGGCCTTCGAGGTCAATTCGGACGTGGTGGACAATGTTCCTCAGGATTGGGCGGACCTGCTCAATCCCGAGTACAACGGACAGATTGCCCTGGCTGGCGACCCCCGGGTTTCCGCGCAGGCGATCTCGGCCGTGTTCGCGGCCGGTCTCGCCAATGGCGGCTCCCTCGACGACCCCGAAGCAGCGGCGCAGGCCGGACTCGAGTTCTGGGCGGAAGTGGCCGCGGCGGGCAACCTGGTCCCGGTCATCGCCGAGTCCGGGACGGTCGCATCGGGAGAAACTCCGATCTCGATCCGCTGGACCTACAACGGGCTTGCCAACCGCGACGCCAACGCCGAGATCGCTGCCATCGAAGTGGTGGTGCCGGCCAGCGGACGTTATGCCGGTGTGTACGTGCAGGGCATCAGTGCCTACGCGCCACACCCGAATGCGGCCAAGCTCTGGATGGAGTTCCTCTATTCGAACGAGGGTCAGAATCTCTGGCTGGATGGCTACTGCCACCCGATTCGCTACGAGAATCTGATCGCAGCCGACGCTGTGCCCCAGGACAAGCTGGACAGACTGCCTGACGTGACGGGGGCGGTATTCCCCTCCCTGGAGCAGATCGGGGCGGCCAGTGAGGTGATCACCACTCAGTGGGACGCCGTGGTCGGAGTGAACGTCGGAGGCTGAGTGACGGTCACGTCCGCTAATTCGAAGAGTGTGGGGGGCGTCCAACGCCCCCCACGACTTCGACCCCGTCGCAGCTACTTCGGCTGGATCGGGATCCTTCCGTTTCTCCTGTTCTCGACGGCGTTCCTGTTGGGTCCGGCCGCCATCTTGTTCTATCGAAGCTTTCAGTCGAACGAGGGTGGCTTCACGCTGGCCAATTATCAGCAGCTGACCGACCCCCAGGTGCTCCAGTCCTACGGTCTCTCGGTTCGAATCAGCCTGGTCACGGCCGTGGTCGGCGGGATCTTCGGCTTCCTGCTGGCTTGGGCCGTGATCTTCGGCGGACTTCCGCGGTTCTTCCGCTCTCTCCTGACCACGTTCTCGGGGGTGGCATCCAACTTCGCCGGTGTTCCCCTAGCGGCAGCCTTCATCTTCACCCTGGGCAGGATCGGATTGGTCACCGCCCTGTTCGGTTTCTTTGGCCTTGAGCTCTACGACACGGACTTCTCCCTGTACAACTTCTGGGGACTCACGGTGGTCTACATGTTCTTCCAGTTCCCGTTGATGGTGCTGACGATCACACCGGCCCTCGAAGGGCTCAAGAAGGAGTGGAGGGAAGCTTCTGAGAACCTCGGGGCCTCCTCCTGGGAGTACTGGCGCTATATCGCGTTGCCGGTCCTGATGCCGTCGGTGCTGGGAACCATCATCCTCTTGTTCGGCAACGCCTTCGGCGCCCATGCCACCGCCTACGCCTTGACCGGTGGGACCCTCCGTCTCGCCACCATCCTGATCGGCGCCCAGATTTCAGGTGACGTCCTGCAGAACCAGGGTCTCGGATACGCAGTGGCCATGGGAATGGTCGTGATCATGGGCTTGTCCATCGCCGTATACACCGTCCTCCAGCGTCGGGCCGAAAGGTGGCTCGGATGACCGTGACCGCCCCACCGGTAGCGCTCGAAGCTCCCGCCGTCCACCCTGACTCCGAGGTCAAGGCGGGGCGAGGGACCAAAGTCCTCGCCTGGCTGATCATCGCCGGCGGACTGCTCTATTTCTTCACCCCGCTGGTGGCGACCGGTGAGCGAGCCTTCCGCGCCATCGGAGGAGTCTTCAGCTTCGAGGCATTCCGGCGGATCCTGACCGACCCCGAGTTCATTCGGACCTTCGGTGGATCGGTCGTCAATGCGGTGGCGACCATCCTGGTATCCCTGCTGGTGATCGTCCCAACGGCCTACTGGGTGACTCTCAAAGTACCCAGGCTGCGCTCGGTGGTCGAATTCATCACACTGCTTCCTTTCGTGATTCCGGCGGTCGTGCTGGTGTTCGGATTGATTCGGATGTACAGCCGCCCGCCGCTCGCCATTCTGTCGAGTC
>DATEEG010000148.1:0-3119 GCA_035281305.1 Acidimicrobiia bacterium
AGACGGGCTGGGGGAATCGCCCGTACAACGAGTCGTATTTCAGGAGATAGGTCAGGCCGGCAGGATCGGCGATGTCAGCGATTGCCATCACCTCGAGGTCGGGGTGGTCGACCAGAAATCGGAATACGTTCCGACCGATGCGGCCAAAGCCCATGAGACCAATGCGTGTCGTCATCCGGATCCTTTGCGTTTCGAACGTCTGAGAATACTGGCCGTCGTTGCTGGTTCGGACAGAGCGAAGGGGTTCTCCTGGCGGCCCCGGGGTGATACGTTGCCCGGGCGGCGTGCGGAGAGGTTGACAGATGCTGCTCCAACTGGCCGTGGTCTTGTGCCTGCAGGCGCCCGTCCCCGGGCGAGTCGTTGGCCCGTATGCACCGGCGGGCATCTTTGCCGGACACTGGGGTCTCGACCTCGCCGCCGGATTCGGGAGCCAAGTTCGTGCAGGCGGGTCCGGAGTCGTGACCTTCGCCGGCAGCGTCGCCGGGATGCTGTCGGTGACCATCGACCACGGGAATGGTCTGAAGTCGTCGGCGTCATTCCTATCCGAGATCCTCGTGGAGGTCGGAGCGCCCGTGGCGGCCGGAGAAAGGGTGGGGAGGTCAGGGCTGGCTCATGGGGAAGCAGTGCTGCATTGGTCGGTTCGGGTGAATGGTGAATACACCGATCCACTCCCGTACCTCATTTGCGCTGCCGGGGACCCGGCTCGCCTTTATCTCCTGCCACCTCCGGGCCGCCTGACCGCCCGGACTCGCCGGATCGGTTGGATCGGTGGCGACCTCCCCGGTACCTATCCTCGGCGGCGTGCGCAGCGGCCTACTCGGTGGAACCTTCGACCCTCCCCACATCGCCCATCTTCTGGCCGGAGAAGTCGCCTACCGCCAGCTCGGGCTTGACCGGGTCATTTACCTGCCGGCCGGTTCGCCGTGGCAAAAGGCCGACCGCCGGGTCAGCTCCGCCGGAGACCGCTGGCGGATGACTCAGATCGCCACTGCGGGAGTCAAATATTTCGTGCCCGATGACCGGGAGGTTCACAGGGACGGTTGGACTTACACCGTCGACACACTGGCGACCTTCGATCCTTCTGACGAAATTGTTCTCATACTTGGGGCGGACGCAGCCCGCGGCGTTCCGACCTGGGAGCGTGCCGATCGGGTGCTCGAAAGGGTTCGGATCGCGGTGCTGCCGCGGCCGGGGACGGAGCGAGCCGAAGTCGAGGCTGCGATCGGTGCTGCAACATGGCTCGACATGCCGGCTTTGCCGGTCAGCGGAACGTTGATCAGGAAGAGATTCGCGGAAGGAACCGGCGTGCGTTTCCTTGTCCCCGACGGGGTTTATGCCTACATGGTCGAGAAGAACCTCTACCAAGAACGGGTCGAGGCCAACGACGAGCGCTAACGGGTCCGAAGTACCTGGCGGCTGCTCACCATGATGCAGCTGTCAGCGAGGTACTGCATCCGCTGTTTCCGGAGAAATCCTTCCAGGACGGGGCCCTCGGCCCCCGGTTGTAGCCACAGGTTCTGGTAACCCAAAGACGCCGCTTCCCGGGCCACAGCAAGGCCCGTTTCCGGCGGCACCACCACGTCGATGATGTCGGGACGTTCCGGGAGAGCAGCCAGGTTCGGGTAGCACACGTCCCCATCCACCGTCTCCCGATTCGGATTCACAGCCCTCACCCGATAGCCGAGGCGTTTGAGGTCCCGATAGATGATCCCCCCGTACTTACCGGGGCTGTCAGTAGCCCCGACGACGGCGATCGAGATGTCGGTGGACGCCAGAAGCTGAGTGAGGTCGGTCATCGTCCTTTAGGGCTGGTTCGGGAAACGACTCCAAGTATGTCCCACCCCGGGTCTAATGTCGCCCGAAGCAAGGAGGTTGAAACCGTAGACGCAGTGACACTTGCCCGGTTGGCAGCAGACGCCATATCCGACAAGAAGGGCCAGGACATCGTCCTGTTGGAGGTCGGGGACCTGTTTGTGATCACCGAGGTGTTCGTGATAGCCACCGGGAGTTCCCGGCCCAATGTGCAATCCCTGGCCGATCATGTCGAGGAGCAGCTCAAGGAGGCGGGGAGAAAGCCGCTGCGTGACGAGGGCCGGCCCGAGGCCGAGTGGGTTCTGCTCGATTACGGCGACATCATGGTTCACCTGTTCCAGCCGTCGGCCCGGGAGTACTACGACCTCGAGCGACTCTGGAGAGACGCCCCGGTCGTCGACTGGACCCCGGCTGTATCTGAAGCTCCCTGAGCGGCTGGTACCCTTCCGAATTCACCCGGATTTCCTTGTTTTCGGGGCTGTAGCTCAGTTGGCAGAGCGCTTGCATGGCATGCAAGAGGCCAGGGGTTCAAATCCCCTCAGCTCCACTGGTGTTCTTTCGGGACTCCGGCCACGGATGATCCCCGACTCGGTCAAGGCTTGAGCGATCGCGACCACGTCGGAAGCGGACCTCGCCCCCTAGCGACCTTCACCGTCCAGACGGTGAGGCGGCCACGGAGCGTCTACCTGTTGGTACGAGTCAACGAAAAATGGGGAGGTCGCTACGCCGGAAATGCGCAGCGACCTCCCCATGGCCTGATCAGGGCTGCAACGCGGCGCAGTTCGTGCTGGGATGCTCGGGCGCTGGTAAGGCGAACGGACTCGAACCCGCTGGAAACTTTGAGGCCGGGTGGTCCGTCGTAACCGGGCCTGTGGCACCGATAACCACCACCCCGTTTGCTAACACCGGCTGGGCGAAGTTCTTCTTCGTGGGGTCGGTGATTCCGGGCGGTTCCAGGAACCCGTCACCGTCGATGACGCCGTGGTCTCCACCACTGCAATACGCCGCCACGATTTCATGGATAGCGGCAGACGCTGGAGCTGCCAGCGCGAGCATGGCAAGCAGCATCGCCAGGATGACGATGAACCGTCTCATTAATTCCTCCTCTCCGTTGGAATCATCCCGGCGTCGAAAGTAACGAATGAGATGGGCTTCTGCCTCGACAAACCGGGAAATGATGCCGACGACTCGTCGAGCTTTCGCCCTTCCGACACTCGATCTTCGTGGACGCGCAAACCGCACCTATTGCTTCCTTCCCAACCGTGCGCTCGTCGAACCCGTCTCCCATGGAGTCGGCGATTCTTTCC
>DATEEG010000149.1:0-4118 GCA_035281305.1 Acidimicrobiia bacterium
TCGCCGTTTCCTGCCTGCCCTCGAACGGTGGTTTGCGACATATCCCGACGTTAACTGCCTACCCTGAAATCGGTGGATGCGCCCGACTTGATCGACGTCCGAGCCGATGAGAAGCTCGAAGTTGAGCGCCTTTCCGTCTTCCTGGAGGGAAAGCTCGAGGGAGCCGAAGGCGTCCCGGATGTCCGTCAATTCTCCGGGGGCCACGCCAACCTCACGTACTTGCTCTCCTTCCCCCACGCCGAGTACGTGCTCCGCCGCCCGCCGTTGGGTCCGATTGCTCCCGGCGCCCACGACATGTCCCGCGAGTTCCGGGTGTTGTCGCGGCTGTGGCAGGGGTTTCCGCCGGCCCCGCGAGCCCACGTTTTGTGCGACGACGAATCGGTGATCGGGGCGCCGTTCTTTGTCATGGAGCGGCGGGATGGCGTGGTGGTTCGCAACGGGGTCCCGGAGCGATTCGGCGGCGGCCGAGATAGGTCGGCAAACCGACGTCTGTCCGAAGTCGTGATCGACACTCTCGGAGACCTGCATGCCGTGGACCCGGCCTCGTGTGGCCTCGGCGACCTCGGCCACCCCGACGGCTTTCTCGAACGGCAGGTGGCCGGATGGGTTCAGCGCTGGCACGGATCCCGCCACGAAGACAACCGGACTGCCGATCGCGTCGGCGAATGGGTCGCCCGGCGCATCCCGACTTCACAGACTCCGACGCTTCTGCACAACGACTGGCGTCTCGACAACATGGCGGTGGACTTCAACGATCCGGGCCGATGTGTGGCGGTCTACGACTGGGACATGTGCACCCGGGGGGACCCGCTCGCCGATCTCGGGACCGTCCTCTCGGTCTGGTATTCAGCCGATGAGGTGCCCGCCTCGCTGAACCCGATGCCAACCACCGCGCCAGGTTTCATGACCCGGTCGGAAGCACTGGAGCGATACGGGGCGCAAACCGGGCGTGACATCTCGGAGTTCGATTGGTATCTGGTCTTTGGGACCTGGAAGGTCGGAGTGGTCCTGCAGCAGATCTTCATCAGATGGCTGCGCGGCCAGACCAAAGACGACAGATTCGCCCGCATGGGTGAGGGCGCCGCCAGGCTCTTCGACCTGGCGGCCGAGAGAATGCCGGCCTGAACCCGGGTCCGTGATGGGTCGAACGGCCCGGGACGGCGACTGTTAGTTCGCCAGGGCCGAAAGGGTTCGGAGGCCGCCGGGATCGCCGGCGGTGACCGGGACCACCATCACTTCGGCTCCGGCTTCCTCATACCGGGCCAGCTGCGCGATCACGTCCGGGCCGGTCCCTAAAGCGGCCACCGACTCGAGATGACGGGGTTTCACCCGGCGGGCCAGGTCGGAGACCCCGAGACCCGCTCGGGCTGCTTCCACCAGATCGGCCAGTCCGGCGTCGGCCAGGACGGAGGCGTAGCCAGGCGCGCCGAGATACAGGGCGATCTGCCGTCGGATCTGGTCGAGGCCTCCTTCGGTCGGATCCACTCCTGCCACCACCCAGACCGCAACCGGAATCGGGACCGACCGGGCAGCCTCGGCAGCCTGCCTCGCTGAAACGAGATTCAAGACCACCCGGTCAGCGCACCGACCGGCCATCTCCGTCATCCGCGGACCGAAGGCCGCGACGGTGATGTGGGCGGGTCGTTCGCCGAGAGCAGAACGAAAGCCCTCGGAGCGAAAGTGGGCTCCGGCGTGGGAGGTCCGGTCGCCCGCCAGAACCGAGCGGATCAACCGGACTCCCTCTTCGATCTTCGAGGCTTGCGCCGTCCAGGGGCGACCATGCCACCGCTGCACGACCGCCGGGCTCGAGGCGCCAACCGCCAGACGGGCCGGACGACGTCCGAGCACGGCTACCGATGCGATGCCCATGGCCATCGCGACCGGATCCCGCAGATCGATCGCCAGCGGACCAACTGTGATCGTGGGACGGTCCGTAGAAGCTGCCACGGCTCCCGCCAGTGCGAATGCGTCGAAATGGAGCATCTCCCCCATCCAGATCTCCGGATATCCCAGTCGGGACGCGTTGGCGGCGATCTCGAGGGCTTCTTCGGGCGGTCGATCGAGCCAGAAAGGGAGAACAGCGCCGCCAGGCAACAGTGGACCTAGCTACCGGAAGCGGTCATAAGGACGAGGTATCGGCGTCAATCCCCAGCAGAACCCTGGCCGAGAGTTCCCACGTCGGTTGGGCAACCATCATGTGCTGGGTGGCGGCATGGACATCGCGGAAGTGGCGCTGGAGCGGCGAACGCGCGTAGATCGAACTTCCGCCCGCCGCGGTGTACATCAAATCAACGGCTTCCCGCGCCATCGAGACCGCAAAGGTGGCCGCCATGCGCAGGCGGGCGCGATCTTCGATCGAAACCGATGGGCCTGGTTGCGCCAGTGCCAGGAGATAGGACCGGGCTGCCGCCACCATCGTCTCGGCCCGGGCGATCGCCTCTTGCACCGCCGGGCGGTCGATCAGGCGTCGTTTCGATCCGGTAGGAACCTTGGCTCCGGCCAGGTCGGCCGTTTCGTCGATCGCAGCCCGGGCAATGCCCAGCGAGACCGCCCCGATCCCCGCCGCCAGCAAACCAAAAACCGGGAACCTTGCGATCGCTTCCTGGGTGCGGGAGGGACCCGACAGATCGAAAACCCGGCTGTCAGGCACGAAGCGGTTGTCGACCGCCACATCGTGGGAAGCCGTGGCTCGCAGACCCATGACGTCCCAGGTGTCGACAATCGCTACCTCGCTTCGCGGCACGAAGAAGCTCAAGCGAGTCGTCGTATCGACCATTGCCCCGAGGCTGATCCAGGAAGCGTCGACGCATCCCGAGGCGAACGGCCAGTTCCCCGCCAGGACGTATCCGCCGTCGACTCTCTTGGCCGTGCCGCGAGGGGCGAGCACCCCCGAAGTCAGAGAACCCGGCCCCTCGGCGAACACCTCTTCGAGACCGGCAGGGTCGAGATAGTGACCGGCAACCGAGGAGGTGAGATAGATCATCGTCACCCAACCGGCCGATCCGTCCCCGCGGCTCACGGTTTCGATGAGACCCAGGAGAGTCGGGGGATCGATTTCAGTCCCACCGACCGACGACGGCACGGCCGCACCGCCCACACGCTCGTCGCGCAGGACTGCGAGCAGCTCGGGAGACACCCGCCGGTTGTGCTCGCTCTCGATGGCGGTGTCCCGGGCGATCGCAGCCAATCGGGCTCCCGCCTGACGTAGCGCGGAAGAGGCTGATGCTTCCGGGCCCGGGGAGAGATTGTTAGAGGACACCTCTAGTTTTCATAGTAGCAACTGGACCCTGGGTCTGTACCGGGTAACCTCGCCTGTGTGCCTACGGTTCCCGCCACCCGTAAGACCCGGGCCACCCATCAGAGCCTCGTCGACGCGGCGCGCGACTCGGTCAGACGACACGGCGTGCTCCTGCCGGAGGCGGTAGCCGAGACCGCCGGAGTCTCTCCCGCCACGCTGTACACGTACTTCGGCTCCAAGGACGCCTTGCTCGCGGCTGCATTCGACGCTGCCCTGGGGGAGATCGGAGACGAACTGTCGCGCATCCTCAATGTCGAAAAGCTCCTCGAAGATGGCCTCGAGTCCGTGACTCGTCGGCTGGTTCGAACAGTGGTCAAGCACTTCACCCAGGATGCCCGCGTTGTCCGCCTCGCCATCGCCAGACTGCCCGAATCGCCCGAAGTAGTCGAGGTCTACAAGAAACGCGGCGACGAGCAGCTGGCGCTGATCGGCCGATTCGTGAAGCTCGGGATCGCCGCCGGCAAAGTCAGGGACGGGGAAGTCCCGGCCCTCTCCCGGGCGGTCATGGTCCAGCTACAGGGGCTTCAAAACCCGATCGTTCTCCACTCCGGCGCCGGACCGGTGGTCGACGAGATCTGCCGTGTGGTCCACCTGCTGCTCGCCCCCGCACCGGTGAGTGATCGCAGCCCCTGAACGCTCAGGCGGCCGACTAGCTGTCGCGCGGGAGGCCCAGCAGCTGCTCGGCAACCACGTTCCGCAAGACCTCGGTCGTGCCGCCTCCGATGGTGAGAGCGCGAGCGAACAGGTAGGCCCACGACGACTCGCTCTCAGTGGTGAGAAGACCGCCGGCACCCATGGCGTCCCTGGCCAATTCCATGAC
>DATEEG010000150.1:0-14714 GCA_035281305.1 Acidimicrobiia bacterium
TCGAGCACACATATCGTCGTGTGGAAGGACGTCACCGTCGCTCCATAGTCGGCCCAGCAGTTCCAACCCCCGTCGTCGAGCTGCTGGCCGAGGAGGCGATCGACGATTCCATCGACGGCCTCACCGAAATAGGCACCGGTCGCGGCAGCGATGCCGTTGATGCAGGGTTCGGTCTCGCCTTCGAAATAGGGGGCACCGTTGGCCTCCCACCGAACATGCTCCCGAACCAGGGCAAGGGCCTTGCCTGCCTCCGGGCTGTCGGGGTCCAGGCCGAAATCGACCAGAAGTTGCAGAGAGAAGTGAGTCGCCGTCCATGCGTCGAAGAACGGTTTCGATTCATCCACCCAGCCTGGCCGATAGGTGCCGCCATCCCATCGACCGTCGCGCTCCTGGAGAGCGAGCAGTTGGGCGCCCCACCCCTCGCCCGCAACCCGGGCCCGCTCAGCCGCCACGACCTCGGCAGGGGCACCGGTCAGGTCGCGCATCACCTGCCAGCGAATTGCCGGGTCGGAATCAAGCAGCCACTCCACGACCGGCATCGGTTCAATAACCTTCGCGCGGTCCCCGCCCAGGCCCGCCTTTGACTCCGTTGTTCACGAGGCCAACGCCTTCACCATGGTTTCGTCAACTTCGACACCCAGGCCGGGGCCCGTCGGAATGTCGAATTCTCCGTCGCTCATGCGGATGGGATATTCGGTCACGTCGGCTGCGTTGCTCTGATTGCCGGTGCTGCAGCCGAATCGGAGATCGCTGATGGCCGCGGCACAATGAAGGTTGGCGGCGGCGGCGATGCTCGATTCGGCGATCTTCCCCGCCAGGTTGATCTCGAGGCCCAAAGTGTCGCACACCACCGCCCCCCGCATGACCCCGCTGATTCCACCGAGCTTGATCAGCTTGAGGCTGACGCCCGCAATGGCGGTTGGTCCGAACGCGGCGATGTCCTGGAGAGAGTGTGCGCTTTCATCGGCGCAGATTGGAATCGGACTGGCGGCGGCGACCCGGGCCAGGACCGCACGGTCGCGGGTCGGCTGTTCGATATACCGGACCGGGAGGCCCTCGATGGCGCGCAGGAATCGCAGTGATTCGTGCTCTCCCCAGCCGGCGTTGACGTCGCCGCAGATGACGATGTCGCTGGCGGCGGCTGAGAGCGCGGTCAGGGTCTTGACTTCGGCCGGGAGCTCACCGATTCCCAGCTTCACTTTGAACCAGCGGTAACCGGCCTCGTACTTGGTCTCGAAGGTGGCGAGATCCGTGTCGGGATCCCCGCTCCCGATCAGAGTCAGAGCCGGGACCCTGTGCCGAACCGGGCCACCGAGAAGGGCGTGGACCGGAATCCCGTTGACCTTGCCGGCGATGTCGTGCAGCGCAATGTCGATGGCCCCGATCGCGGTGGTGTTCTCGAAAACTCGACGACCGCTCGACAGCCAGTGCTGGGTCCGGGCCAGAGGATCCTTTCCCACGAGATCCGCTCCGAGGGCGTCGATTGATGCCTTGATTCGTCCCTGGTTCTCGCCGGTGAGGTCGAAGGCCTCGACTCCCTCGCCCCATCCGACGATGCCCTCGTCGGTCGATACCTTGACAAGCACGTTGTTGGACCTGGTGATCGTGACGTGCGACATCTGCACAGGCTTGGCCAGGGGAATCCCCACGGGGAAAGTCTCGACCGAACTGATGCGCAACCTGTCTCCTCAATCGAACTAGCTCGCAGCCTACAAACGAGGACTGACCTCAGGATCGGCGGAATCTGGCCATGGCTTCGTCGGTGAACTCGACACCGTGTCCGGGCACATCGGGGACCTGGATCGCTCCGCCGACGACGGGGAAGCGGCGAGTCAGGAGATCTGCCGGTATCAGTTCGGCGTACTCAGGCAGATACCCGGAGGGCGACGCCCCGACCAGGCTGATCGATATTTCCGGCCAGAGATGACTGGAGAGCGCGAGTCGATAGGAATCGGCGAGACTGGCGATCTTCCGGAACTCCGTGATCCCCCCACACCGAGTCACGTCGGGCTGTAGATAGGAGGCAGCCCGGAGGTCGCAAATCTCCCGGAACCCCCACCGGAAGTAGGCGTTCTCACCGGCGGCGACCGGAACGGCGCTGGCGGCGGCTACCTCGGCGAGATCGGTGACCGAGTCCGCCAGCACGGGCTCCTCGATCCAGGCAATCCCGTGATCGGCCAGCATTCGGGAGGATTCGATCGCCTCGCGAACGGTGAACTGCTGATTGGCGTCCGCGAAAAGAGTGAAGTCATCGCCCATGGCGTGTCGCAGCAGGGCGGTTCGCTCCCGGTCGCGACCGGCCCCGATCTTGTACTTGAAGGCGGTGATGCCCAGAGCCGCGAATGCCTCGCATTCGGCGACCATCTCGGCGTCGGTCAGGTTGAGCCACCCACCACTTCCGTACACCGGGACGTTCGTGCGAAACCCACCGAGCAATCTGTGGAGGGGGAGTCCGGCGCTCTTGGCGACCACGTCCCAGCAGGCGATGTCGACCGCCGACAAAGCCCAGACTCCGAGACCGCCCCGCATCCGGGCTTTGTTGGAACCCCACAGGCGCTGCCAGAGGGCTTCGGGGGCCAGGGCGTCCTGGCCCAACGCCAGCGGCACCAGTTCCTGTTCGATGTAGGGGACTAGAGCCGCGCTGGCCGCTCCCCCCAGGCCCAGATTGAAACCAAACCCTGTAGGTCCATCGCTGGTATGCATCAAAACCGTCACGCAGTCGACATGGGTGTAGGAGCCGAGAGCGCTCGCAATCGGCCTCGCCAGCGGGATCGGCATTGCCACGGCCTCGATCGCCGCGATGGCCAACTCGGGCACGAGTACCTCCTATCGCCCTGGTCGTTTGGGGGCGGGGATGGTATCTGGGCGTCGTGCGATCTGGTGGGGTCTGATACCGTCGCCGAACTGAGAGACAGGGACTTTCAACGTTGAGACAAACCTGGCGGCCTCGGGGCCCGGTGGTTCTGGTCGCCGGCACTCCCGCGGGGGGAGGCCAGGACAGGGTGGCCCGGGCGCTGGCAGCTTCGTTGGGGCCGGGACTCGGCGTGACCATCGACGTGATCAACGTTCCCGGCCGGGGCGGAGGCAACGGCTGGGATCGGCTGGCCGCAGCGCCGCGAGACTGGCGGCTTCTCTCGATCAGCTCCCCGACGCTGGTCACGAACCGAATGATCGGCGACGGTGCGGTCGATCATCGAAGCCTGACTGCACTCGCATTGCTCTGCACCGAGCACCTCGGGTTCGCCGTGGCCGCAGGCTCCGCCCTCAACGATGGCGCCGACCTCATCGGGCGATTGCGGTCCAAGCACGAGTTTGTCACCGCCTTGGCAACCGCGGCCGGAAACATCAATCACATGGCGCTGTCCCGCGTTGCTGCGTACGCCGGCAGGGCTGCCGCGACCCTGGAGGTCAGGATCTTCGACTCGGCGCCGGAGGCGGTGTCTGACCTCATCGTCGGCAACTCCGATCTGGCGGTGGTCTCTGTTGCCAGCGTGATCGAAGAAGTGGAAAAGCAAGCGGTCCGCCTTTTGGCGGTTTCCTCTCCGGCTCGCTTGGAGGGGTCGCTGAAAATGGTGCCGACCTGGGAGGAGCAGGCAGTCGCCTGCACGATCGGTGCCTGGCGGGGTGTTGTGGCTCCTCCCGGGCTCACGCCCAGCCAGATCGACAACTGGGAGCAAGCGATCATGGCCGCCGTTCTCAGTGCCGAGTGGCGGGCGGCTCTCGACCGGCATCTGTGGACGCCGACGGTGCTAAATGCTGCCGCCACCAGCGCTTTCCACGACCAACAGGCCCGCCTGTTGTCGGCTGCATTGACCGACCTGGGGTTGGTGTCGGCTAGCCATGGCTGAGATCGTGCTTACCTTGGCGGTCCCGCACACACCTCTCCTTTGGAGAGCGTTGCAGGGGCCGGTCCCCGCTGACCTCGCCGGTGTAGCCGAGAGCTTTTCCACGTTCCGGGCACTGCTCGCCGCCGAGCGTCCGGACGTGCTGGTTGTGGTCGGGTCGGATCACCTCCGCTCAATACTGACGTCCAACATGCCTGCCTTCCTGATTGGCAAGGCCACCCGGATCAGAGGCACGCTTCCCAGCGAACAACGCGCCTTCGGGCTTCCCGCTGCGATCGTCCCCGGTCATCGCGACCTGGCCGCTCATCTACTGGGTGGCCGCCAGCTACCCGCCGGCTTCGACTTTTCGTTTTCCGACGAGCCCTGGCTCGACCACTCCTTCATGGTTCCGCTCCTTTACCTGACACCGGACCTCGACATTCCGGTCGTGCCCATCCATACGAACACCAACGCTCCTCCGATCCCCTTGGCGACTCGTTTCCGCGCCCTTGGCTCCTATCTGCGCGAGGCGATCACCACCTGGCCCGGGCCCGAACGTGTGGCGGTGATCGGCACCGGCCATCTGTCCTTCGAGCTGGGCGGACCGAGACAGTTCTCAGGCGCCAGCCTCGATCCGGAGTTCGATGGAGTCGTCCTGGATTGCTTCCGCCAAGGTGATGTCGAGCGCCTGGTCGAAGTCGCCACCTACGAGCGGATGCTCGCCGCCGGGAATCTGACTTTTCAGTTTCTCAACTTCATCACGTGTCTGTCGGCCGGCGGCGAGACGGCCGCCCAGATCGTCGAGGCGATCCCCTCTCGGTTTGGCGACGAGCCGTTCATGGCCTGGAGCATGGGCCGATGAGCAGGTACATGATCAACAAGCTCCTGTGGGAAGTCGAAGCGGGCGATGAGTCCCTGCGGGCTTTCATCGACGATTCGGCCGGCTTCATCGACCGTTGGGAGCGGGACGAGCCGATGCCGCCTCACCCTTCGGGGGGCACCCTCACCTCCGAAGAACGGACCGCTTTCGAGTCGTGGGACTACTCGACGTTGTACCGAATGGGCGCCCATCCATTTCTCCTGTGGCAGTTCGCCCGTGCGGTCTGGGTACCCGCCCGGATGGAAGCACACGAGTTCGTGATCGCATTTCGCAAAGGAGTTGCCGAATACGGCCACCCCGACTTCACCACCTGACCGGTCAGGAAGTGAGGACCCGGATGGGTGCGCCGGCCTGCCAGGCCGCGACGTCCTCCACCGCTTGGGTGTAGAACACCCGGTAGGTGGCATCGGTGACATACCCGATGTGGGGCGTAGCCAGAATCCGGGGGTGCACACGCCGGCGGTCGTCGGGAGGAAGTGGTTCAACGTCGAATACGTCGATGCCGGCGCCGGCGAGGGCGCCCGCGTCGAGAGCGGCCAGCAGAGCGGCCGTGTCGACTATCTCCCCACGGGAGGTGTTGATCAGATAAGCCGTCGGCTTCATCCTGGCGAGGTCGGCCGATCCCACCAGACCCTTGGTTCGATCGCTGAGCCTCAGGTGGATCGACACGAAATCCGATTCGGCGAACAGTGCCTCCTTCGACACCAACCTTGCGCCCACTTCATCCGCCCGCTCCGGGGTGAGGTTCTGGCTCCAGGCAATCACGTCCATCCCGAAAGCGCGGCCGTAGGCGGCCAGCCGGGCGCCCAGCCTTCCGAGGCCCATCACTCCGAGCACGGAGTCCCGCAGGTCGCGGCCGACCCGTTGCTGCCACCCGCCCTTCGCAACCGATCCGGTCTCCATCACCAAACTTCGGCTCAGGGCGATCATCATGCCGAAGGCAAGTTCGGCGGTGGCAACTCCCGGTGAATCCGTGCCGCAAACGGTGATCCCCAAATCGTTGGCGGCCTTCACGTCGATCGAGGCGTTCTTCATTCCCGTAGTCACCAGCAAGCGGAGGTTTGGCAGCGCCTCCAGGAGGGGTCGCCGGAACGGAGTTCGTTCTCTCATCGCAACGATGACGTCGAAACCTTCCAGTCGGTCGATCAGTGCTCGAGGGTCGGCGAGGTGGTCCGGGAAAAAGGTCACATCGGCCGTCAGACCGTCCCAGTCGGCATAGGAGGCCGCCACGCCCTGGTAGTCATCGAGAACCGCCACCCGCACCACATCCTCCTCGCGTTCAAGTCTCACCTTCGCCTATCTCCTACGATCATTTCAATTCGAAGCGGGAGAGTAGGCCGGTGGATCTTGGCATCAGGGGGCGCTCCGCTCTGCTGACGGCGTCGAGCCGCGGTCTGGGACGCGCGTGCGCGATGGCGCTGGCCGCCGAAGGGGTAGACGTAACCATCAACGGTCTGAGCGAGCCGAATTTGGCCCGGACCGCCGGAGAGATTCGGTCTTTCACCGGTGTCGAGGTCGTCGCGGTGGTGGCCGACATCAACACCACTGACGGGCGCAGTCGCCTGCTGGAGGCGTGTCCGGCTCCCGACATCCTCGTCAACAACAACTGGGGCCCGCCCCCGGGACGATGGGAGGAGTTCGAATACGAGGACTGGCTGGGGGCAGTGGAGTCGAACATGCTGGCACCGATCATGATGATCAAGGGCGTGATCGAAGGCATGAAGTCCCGCCGATTCGGTCGCATCGTCAATATCACCTCCCAGATGGTGAAGTCTCCCTTCGGAGTGATGGGGCTTTCGGCCGGGGCCCGGACGGGCCTGACAGCCGCCGCCAAGGTCCTGTCGAGGGAGGTCGCCGAGTTCAACGTCACCATCAACAATCTCTTGCCGGAGAGGATCGATACCGAACGCCAGGTCTACATGGCGCGCCAACGAGCCGAGTCGGCGGGGATCACCTACGAGGAGGCCCGCCAGGAGATCATCGCCAGCATCGCTGCGAAGCGGATGGGCCGGCCGGAGGAGTTCGGGGCGGCCTGCGCCTTCCTTTGCAGTGAGCAGGCGAGCTACATCTCCGGTCAGAATCTCCAGCTAGACGGCGGCTCTTATCGCGGCGTGTTCTGATCGATCGGGCGCGTCTACCGTGGCTATTCGCCACTCCGAGGAGAATCCATGACGCGCTACGCCATCAAGACCCCGCCCCATCACGGTCAATGGAGCGACTATCTCGACATCTGGCGAGAGGCAGATCAAATCGAACGGTTCGAGTCGGCCTGGAACTTCGACCACTTCTACCCGACCTCGGAGCCACTCGACGGTCCCTGTCTCGAGGGCTGGACGATGCTGGCCGCACTGGCCCAAGCGACGTCGCGGCTCCAGCTTGGATGCATGGTGAGCGCCGTTCCCTACCGGCACCCGGCGGTGATTGCCAACATGGCCGCGACCATCGATGTGATCAGCCGTGGCCGTTTCGTGCTCGGCCTGGGTGCAGGATGGCACGAGGAGGAGTCGGCCGCCTACGGCCTGCCCCTCGGCACGATGAAACAGCGGATGGACCGGTTCGAGGAGGGCGTCGAGGTCGTGCTGTCGCTCTTGACCAAAGACGAGACCACCTTCGAGGGCCAGTATTACCAACTGGTCAATGCCCGCTGCGAGCCGAAAGGGCCCCAGCAGCCTCCACCGCTAGTCATCGGCGGGGTCGGCAAGCGCCGCACCCTGAAGGTGGTAGCGCGCCACGCGCAGATGTGGGACTCGCTCTTCACCCCTCCCGGGGAGTGGCCGGCGCTCCATCAGGTTCTGGTCGAACATTGCGGCGACATCGGTCGGGACGCCTCCGAGATCACTTCTATCACCCACGTCAAGTTCACAGGCGGTGATGACCCCCGGCAGCTGGCGGAGAAAGCTGCCGCCTACCACGAGGTCGGAGTCGATCTCGTGGTGTTCTCGATGTTCGCCCCCCTGACGGCGGCAAGCCTGGAGCCGTTGGCCGCAGCCCTGGGTTAGCCCGGCGAGGACGCGCACAGCTTTGGCGGCTCACGACCGCGTTGGTAGGAATCCGGCGCACGGCGAACAAGGGTGGTTCGTAGCGCGCCAGAGTTGCAGCGACCGGTTCGCTACGCGCCGGATTTGCGGGTTTGAGAGTCCTGGGCCGGGGGGGGGTCCCCGCCGCCTACCTGCTTTCGTAAGTCTCGTCCGACACCGGGCGAGTGTCCCAATCGGTGGTGCCGCCGGTGGTCAAAGACAGGTGCACCATGTACGAAGTCGGTGAGGCCCCATGCCAGTGCATTTCCCCCGGGGGGGCAAACACCACGTCCCCGGGGCTGATCTCAACTACATCGCCATCGGCGGTACCGACCCGACCCGCCCCCGAGGTCACGTACAACACCTGGCCTTCGGGATGCGAGTGCCAGTAGGTACGAGCTCCCGGTTCGAACATCACTGCGAGGGCGGTGATGCTCCTGTCCGAATCTCTGGAAAGCGGGCTCGACCAGACGGTGCCGGTGAAGGTCGTGGCGGGATTTCGGTTCCACTGCTGCTGCTCTGTCCGGGTGTGCTCCATCAACCCTCCTTGGCCCGGTTGCGACTTGGCTCGACGAGAATATCTGTGAGATTCCATAGTCTTCGGTGATGTTGTCGCGTTGGCTGGCATCCCCGTTACTGACAGTCCTGGTGCTGGTGGGAGCCTGCACTGCGACACCCACGGGTCCCTCGCCGTTCATCGGCGATCCGACCGGCCTCGAGCCGCTTCCGGGCCGTCTCCTCGTCCTGGGGGAGGACAGCGCCATCTTTGTCGTGCGTCCCGATGGGAGTGACCGCCGAGACCTCGCGGCAGGGAGCGAGGACATCGTGCGAACACAGCCAACCTGGTCTCCGGACGGGACCCGGGCCGCCTGGACCGAGAGCGCCCGCGGCGTCACCTTTCTCGTGACGGCCACCGCCGACGGAGCCGAGGAGACACGGAGCGAGATTCCGTTCCCGGCCCTCTACCTGGCCTGGGACCCGACCGGGTCGCGTCTCGCTCTCAGCGGCAACGATGACGACGGCAGTCTCAAGCTCACCGTTTCGGTCCCGGGAGGCGTTCTCGAAGTGGTCGACGAGGGAGCGCCGATGTGGATCGACTGGAATTCGAGCGGGTCCGAACTGCTGGTCCACGTCGAAGACCGCTTCGAAGCGATCTCGATGGAAGGAGGTTCCCGACGCCCGATCGCCGTCGATGGCGACTTCCGGGTCGGGATCCACGCCGGAGACGGCCTGGTCTTCACCACCGGCAACGACGTCGGGGAGATGCTGGTCTTCGGTGATCCGGACGGCTCGGTCCGGACTGAACTCTTGCGGGTCGGGAACCCGACCGCTTTCGTGGCCGACACTTCGGGCAGACGCCTGGCGGTCATGTCGATCCCGTCGGCCTCGACCCAGGCGTTGGCCGAGGCTGAATCGGGCTCGATTCCCGTGCTCTCCCCCAACCGCCTCGTGGTCGTCGATCTCGAAAGCGTTCAATTCTGGGAGGTGGCCAGGGCGCGAGCCGTGGCCTGGTTCTTCAGCCCGGCAGGCGACCATCTCCTCTACGCCACCCAGGTCGAAGTCGACGGAGCGACGAGACTGCAATGGCACACCTGGGATGGGCTGGAGTCGACCAGCTATCGGACCTTTCTGCCCACCGGCGTCTTCGGCCGCGATTACCTCGCCTACTTCGACCAATACGCCCGGAGCCACTCGTTCTGGGCTCCCGACGGGTCCGCCTTCGTCTACGCGGGCGGCACCGACCTCACCAACCGCGGCATCTGGGTGCAGCCAGTCTCCGACGCCCCTCCGGTCCGGGTGGCACTGGGTGAAGTGGCGTCGTGGTCCAGAAAGTAGCGAGTCGGCAGTACGTCCCGTTCTCGCTGCCTACTGCCTACTTGGTACCGGTAACGCCTACTGATCGGTAGGCCTCACAGCACTGCCGCCGGGGCTACTGCCTCAATTTCGGTGACTACATCGATTATCACGGGCCGGTCGGCTTCCAGGGCCCGCTCCATCGCCGAACCGAACTCCTCCGGCTTTTCGACCCGGAGGCCGATGGCTCCGATGTCTTCAGCCAATTTGGCGAAGTCGACGTCGGTGAAGACCCAGAGTTCACGGGCCTGCTCGGTCTGCTTGCCGCCATAGGCGCGATCGAAGCCCCTCATCGACTGGTTGCCCGAGTGGTTGTCGTTGACCACCGTGATCGTGTTGATTCCGAACCGCACGGCAGTTTCGATTTCGGCGATGTGGTACCAGAAGCCGGAGTCGCCGGTGAAGCAAACGACGGGCCGATCGGGTCTGGCACATTTGGCACCGAGGCTGGCGGGGAAGGCCCAACCCAGATGGCCGGCGCTGCGCAGGTAGCTCTGGCCGGGCACCCGGACGTCGTAGAACCCACCCATCCACATGCCGGCATGTCCGGTGTCGACCACGACGATCGAATCGTCCGGAAGGAGCCAGGACAGCTCGGCCGCGATCCGTTCGGGACGGATGGGCACCGCTTCGGAATCGGTTAGGGGCCGCCACTCCTCTCGCCAGGCGGAAACGACCCCGAGGGCGTGGTCGGCCCAGGCTTGACGGGCCGGAGTGGTGTTCGCCTCGGCCAGTTCGGTCATCCGGGTCAAAGCTGTCGTCGCATCGGCCTGGATGGCTACCTCCAGCGGATAATTGCGGCCGAGCGACTCGGGGTCGATGTCGATCTGGATGGCGCGCCGTCCGATCGGCGGAACCTGCCAGAAGTGCGTGGTCATGCCACCGGTGCTCGTCCCTACGAAGACCACCAGATCGGCCTCTCCGACGACGCGGTTGGCAGAGGCCCTCGAATACGTTCCTACCACGCCAACCGACCGCGGATGGGTGTCGGCAATGGTGTCCTTGCCGTTGAGTGACGTGGCCACTGGCAGGTTGAGCAGTTCGGCCAGGCGAACGAGGGCGGCCGAGGCGCCGGAGGCCCGTACCCCACCGCCGGCCACGATGACCGGCCGGGCCGCACCCTCGATCAAGGCGAGGGCCGCGGTCAACTCCGCGTCGGACGCCCCCGGGCGGAACGGCGGCACCCGGGCAAACAGTGGTTCGCACAGCACCTCCATCTCGGCCTCGCTCTGATCGATCTGGCCTTCATTGCCGGCGAATTGGAGATGGACCGGACCCGGCGCTCCGGACACCGCAACTCGAAAGGCCTGGCGAACCAGGTCGGGTATGCGCCCGACGTCATCGATCGTGGCGTTGAACTTGGTGACGGTGTCGAACGACGGCAGGTCGTCGACCTCCTGATAAACCCCCCGAAACTTGGTGGTGGCGTCGCGGCCGCCCGTGAAGGCGATCACCGGCGAGTGGGCCAGGTGGGCGTCACGCAACCCGGCTGCGAGGTTCTGGGCGCCGATCACCTGGGCCATGCAGATGCCTGGTTTGCCCGAGGCGCGGGCATATCCGTCGGCCATGTAGGCGGCGGGCTTCTCGCCGTGCGGCCGGATGCGTTTGATCCCGGTCCGCGCTTCGAGTTCGACCATCGTCCGGCGGAGGATCGCCGGCACGTGGAACACGTGAGTGACTTCGTATCCGTCCAGCATCTCTGCCAGTACGCGGGCACCGGTGGTCTTCATTGAATGCTCCCGGTTGATTCGAAGACGGCTTTCCCGCTGGTCGTCACCGTCCCGTCCGGCTTCCGTACCCAGAGGTCGAGTTCGATCGTCCTGGCCGTGGGATCAGTGGCAGTGACCGCGCCGCCGCATTCGAGGCTGTCGCCCAGGTAGGCGGGGGCGAGGTGGCGGTAGTCGACGGAGCGCAGCCGAACGATCGGCCCTAGCCAGCGCTCCACGCTCTGGGTCAGGTAGACGCCTTGCAAAGGACCATGGATCAGGAGGCCGGGATGGCCGTCGTGTTCGGTGGTGAAGGGAAGGTCATAGTGAATCCGGTGCAGCAGCCAGGCCGCAGCACTGAACATGAAAAGGTCGACGGCGCTGGGAGTCCGAACGAGCATCGGAACTTCGGTTCCGTCGGGCGGCAATTCGGCCCGACTCATCGATAGATCCTGGTGAATTGCTCCCGGGCCACCAACCGGCCGTGCTGATTGTGAAAGGTGAACTCCATTTGCACGAAAACCAGGGGTCCGCTCCTTCCTTCCTTCTCGTACAGATCGAGAAGATGCTTCTCGACGGTGATGACGTCTCCGGCAACTATGGGATCACCCAGGTGGATCGATGTTTCACCGGCCATGGCCCGCCGGGTGGGCAGCGGTGGAACATCGGCGCTTGGCGACCCGTCGGGCTCCAACTGAGTGCGATCGACCAGGTTGTAGGCCTGCATTCGGATTACGTAGGGAAACAGCGCCGGGGCCACCACATCGGCGAAACCAGCCGCTCTGGCGGCAGCACGGTCGAAGTGGATCGGCTCGGTCGCCTCGATGGCGTGGGCGAACCGGGCGATGTCGAGTCCGGTTACGACGAATTCGAATGGCGGGAACTCCTTGCCCGCCCAGCTTCTCGCTTCCTCGGTGATGATGCCCACGCAGCCGTGTCCTCAGATGCCCATGGTCTTGGCGATGATGTTGCGCTGGATGTCTGACGTGCCCGCCCCGATGACGCCGAGACGGGAGTCCCGGAAGTGACGCTGCAGGTCGTGCTCCATCGTGTAGCCATAGCCACCGAGTACCTGCAGGCCGAGATCGGCCACTTCCTTGTAGGCCTCACACGCGTACAGCTTGAGGACGGCGGCGTCGCGCGTGGAGGCCTCGCCCCGATCGAGAAGCGCCGCATATCGACGGACCAGCATCTCTGAGATCTCGACCATGACCTGCATGTCGGCCAGGCGGTGGGACACTGCCTGGAAATCGGAGATTGGCTGCCCGAACTGCTTCCGCTCCTTGGCGTAGGCGAGAGCGTCGGAGAGGGCGGCGCCCGCTGCTCCCGTGCGGGCGGCCGAAAGGCAAAGCCGCTCGTAGCGAAGGTAGACCCCGAGTTCGCGCCATCCGTCGTCAACTGTTCCGAGCAAGCGGGTCTTGGGAACCCGCACGTCTCGAAAGTAGAGCATGGCGGTCCCCAACGGCCAATGGCCCAGGGTCTCGATCGGCGCCCACTCCAATCCGGGCGTCCTGGTGTCGACGATGAAATTGGTGATGCCATGGTGTTTGCGACCGGAGCTCGACGTCCGGGCGGCAACGATGTCGAGATCGCTCACCTTGAAGCCCGAGGTGAAGACCTTTTGCCCGTTGAGGACGTAGTCGTCGCCGTCGGCGACTGCCGCCAGCGAGATTGCCGCGGCGTCCGACCCGGCGTCGGGCTCAGTCAGCGAAAAGCAGACTTTCATCTCCCCACTGGCGATCGCAGGAAGGAGATCTCTCTTCTGTTCTTCGGTCCCGTCGCGGCTGATGGCCAGGCCGCCCCACGTGACCGTTCGGAAGACCCAGAAGGCGAGGTCGAGGAAGCTCCGTCCCAGTTCTTCGAGGAGGATGGAGACCTCGACGGCTCCGCCGCCGGCCCCGCCGTATTCCTCGGGAATGTTGATCCCGAGCCACCCTTGTTGGCCCAGACGTTCATAGAGCTCGACCGGCGCCCGATGTTCGCGGTCGCACTCGCGAACGTACTCGCGGGAGATCTCGCGAGCGCAGAAGTCCCGCACGGTCGATCGGAACAACTCCTGCTCGTCGGTGAACTTGACCAGCACTTCAGCTCGTTCCTCGAGGTTGCGTGACCCACTCGTCTCAACAAGTGAGACGTTTCCGGGATGAGCGTAAGACGCGCTCCCCGGGGGTGTCAAACATCGACACTCGTTGGGATTTTGGCGGTTGACAGAACCCGACGTGAAGTCATATCGTCACCGCTATCAGTACCACCGTCTCGCCTTCTGAGACAGTCTGGAGATTGTCCTGACTGACCCTGCAACTCCGAGTATCGACACGATCCGCCAGCTTTGCGAGCGCCACAGCAATTGGGGTCGTTGGGGACCCGACGATCAGCGGGGCACCCTCAACCTCGTCAAGGCCGAACACATCACCGCCGCGGCTGTACTGATCCGGCAGGGACGAGCCATCTCGATGGCGCTCCCATTCGACGATGCCGGGCCGCAAACCGGTGCGTTCGGCCGGTTCAATCCCATCCACCTCATGTTCCGGGACGGGGCCGACGCCCTGGCCGGGACCTCGGTACGCGACTTCTACGGTGGTGTCGATCGCTATTTCCGTGGCACCGATGACATGATCATCATGCCTCTGCAAAGCGGGACTCAGTGGGACTCGCTCGGGCACGTTGTCTACGAGGACAAGATCTACAACGGCTACGGGGCCGAGTGGGTGTCGAGCAAAGGCGCCCTCAAGAACTCGGTCAAGAACGGAGCCGATGGGATGGTCGGGCGCGGCGTTCTGCTCGATCTTCCCCGGGCCCTCGGAGTCGAATGGCTCGAACCCGGCCACGCCATCACAGGAGAGGAATTGCAGGCCGCCGCCGACCGGGTAGGCGTGACGGTGGGGGAGGGCGACTTCGTTTTCGTGCGCACCGGGGCGATGACCTCTGCCCGTCACCGGGGCGGCTGGGGTGACTACGCGGGAGGCAATGCGCCGGGTCTGGGTTTAGGGAGCGTTGATTGGGTGGCCGAGCGCGACATCGCTGCCATCGCCGCCGACACCTGGGGTCTCGAGGTCCGTCCCAACGAGACTCCCGATGTCTTCCAACCCCTTCACATCGTCTTCATCGTTCACATGGGCCTGTGGCTCGGGGAGATCTTCGACCTGGACCCCCTGGCCGATGACTGCGCCGCCGACGGCGTCTACGAGTTCTTCTTCTGCGGACCGCCGTTGCCGTTCACCAGGGCCGTGGGCTCGCCCCTCAACCCGATGGCGATCAAGTGAAACTGTGGTGCGTGATGCGTGGTGCGTTCATGCATTGCGCAAACATCGACTCGATGAGGCTGGCTCGTTCAATACGCTCTTCCACGCACCACCCACCACGCTTCACACCTCGCACCACGAACTACGCATGACCGTCTCATGAACCCTCTTCGCTCCATGATCTTCACGCC
>DATEEG010000151.1:0-4887 GCA_035281305.1 Acidimicrobiia bacterium
GCCCGATCCGAAAACAGATAGACCCCGGGTCGCCGCGGGAGACCGTCGGTCAGCCCGATCTTGGGGTAGTAGGACGAGCCCCGGGCCCGCGGCAGCTGCAAAAGGTCGTCGAGCCCCGTGACCCCGAGCGAGCCCGCTCGCTCCAGCAAGGTGTGAAAGACATGGGCCGTCGCCCTGGCATCGTCGAGGGCGCGGTGAGTCGGAGGGAACGGCGACCTGAGGTACACGGCCAGGGTGGACAGGGTGAGATCACGAACCTCCGACCGAATCAACCTTCGAGCCAGTCCCACCGTGTCCACCACCCGCCGCGACAACGGTTCGGTCCCCGCCAGCGGATAATCGAGCCGTCGAGCGGCGGCGTCGAGAAACGAAAGGTCGAAGCGAATGTTGTGCCCGACCAGGACCGCGTCGCGACAGAACTCGAGGAAAGACGGCAGGACTGCCTGGATCCGGGGTGCCTCGCAAACCATTGCTTCGGTGATGCCGGTCAGGATGGTGATGAACGGGGGTATTCCGGTTCCGGGATTGACCAGGGTCTGATAAGTCCCAACGACCTGACCGCCCAGGTATTTGACCGCTCCGATTTCGGTGATCTCGCAGGTGTTGGCGGAAGCCCCGGTCGTCTCGAGATCGAGCACACAGAACGTCACCGCGTGGAGCGGCACCCCGAGGTCGTGCAACGCGATCTGACCAACGACAGCCACGCACGAACGTTAAGTCGAACGTATGTTCGATGTCAAGCAACGGAGTGGATCCGGGAAACCTCGGTAACAAATCACCATCCCGGGCATCCTTTCTAATGAGCCAGGGACGGCGGGATGCATCAGAGGTCGTGCCGGGAGTCGCGACCTCACGGGACCCCGCTCGCACACCAGAGAATGCTGCGAAGGCCCGAGAGCCACTACCGCGAGGATCGTTGCCGGACCGTCTCGAACAACATCACGGCGGCCGCGATCGACGCGTTGAGTGAGTCGGCGCTCCCTGCCAGTGGCAGTGTTATTTCTCCGTCGGCGGCCTGGCTCCAGGCACCTGATAGCCCGCTGTGCTCGTTCCCGATGACGATCGCAAGGGGGCCGGTGAGATCGAGATCCCACGGAGCGCGACCAGATCCGACCATGGCGGGGAAGATCGCAATCGTGCGCTTCTTGAGGTATGCGATCGCCCGCTCGGTGGTGGCCACGGCCAAAGGCACGGCAAAGAGCGACCCGACCGAAGCCCTGACGACGTTCGGGTTCACCATGTCGGTCACGGGGTCGGTGACGATCATCGAGGCACCAGCCGCGTCAGCCGATCGGAGCATCGCCCCCAGGTTGCCCGGCTTCTCCATCGACTCCACCACGAGGACGAAGGCGGGTTCGACGAGGACCAGATCGTCGAGGCCAAACGTCGGGGTCCGGGCGGTCGCCACGATCCCGTCCCGCCCGTAGGCGAGTTTGTTGAAGGCGGTCTCACCGAGTTCGACAGAGCGCGGGTTTCCCGGCAGCACCAAAGGATCCGAGCCGCTCAAACGGTAAACGGTGGCGATCTCAATCCCGGCGGCGACGGCTCGTTCTATCTCCGGTCGCCCCTCGATCAGGAACAGCCCGGTAGCTTCTCGCTCGGCTCGCCTGTGTAACGCAGCTACCGACTTCACCTCGGGGTTGGCGGCGGAATTGATCATTCGTCGGCCAGATAGACCGCTTCGAGGCGGCGCCGGGCCCGGTGGCAGGCGACCCGGACAGTGCCCGGGGTGGCGCCCAGGCGGCGGGCGATATCGTCATATTCGAGGCCCTCCACCTCGCGAAGCCACAACAGCTCACGGTCCTTGGCCGACAGATTCTCGAGCGCGATACGAATGCGGCGGTGCTCGTCTCCCTGCATGGAGATCTCTTCGGGGGTCGCGGGGGAAACCATGGCGTCCGTCGGCCGGGCGGCTCGCCGCCGCCGAAACAGGGTGCGGAGGCGATTCCGGGCGATCGACCAGAACCAAGCTTCGAATGCTTCGGGAGCCCGGAGCCCGTCGATGCGTGTGACTACCGCCTCGCAGGTCTCCGCTGATAGCTCTTCGGCTTCGTGGCGACCGAGGCCCACTCCGAGATAGAAGCCCACCAGGCGGGGATACCCTCCCCGGAGGATCTCGGAAAGAGATCGGTCCTCACCACTGATGGCGAGCCTGATAACTGTGATGGCGGGTGGCCACTCGTTGTTTTCATAGCCAGGGCGGCGGCCACCTGACCCGGATTGCATTGACAGAGACTACGGGCGGTCTGTGCCTCGGCTGTTGTTCGCGTTCGAAGCGCCGTTGGCTTTCGTCAAAGCGTCCTTGTTCCGGCCCGGTGCGGTATCGCTGGGCGATTCGTCGGCGTCGTCTCCTTCGACCTGTCCCGGGGCCGTCGCGGAAGGGCTGGCGGGGGGCTCGGCGCTGCCATCCCCCTTCACCTGACCGGGAGCGGTGGTTGCCGGGGTGGCTGGACCCGAAACGTTCTGGTTCCCTTGCCCCTGAGCGCCGCTGGCTTCGAGTTTCTCGATGGCGGCCAGCAGGGCCTCGTTGGACGATTCGGTTGCCAGTTCGCGGAGAAAGGCGATGGCATCGTCGACGTGGCCTCGTTGACTCAGCGTCTCCGATTCGGCCAGTCGTTCATTCGTGCGGTCGGTGGCGCCGAAGAGATCGCGCGCCCATTCGTAGCCACGGTCGACCGGATAGAGAAAGTCGCCAGGTGCGGCGGAATCGGAAGCTGCGGCGAGGGCGACATTGGAAACCGCCAACAGGCCGGCGGTGGCCAGCATCAGAACCAGCCGTCGGGGTCGATGACCCTGTTGCCTGGAGGCCAAAGCTCGCCCGACGGCCAACTCCGTCTGTCCGTCCGGCACGCCTTCGACCAGGGACCGTCCATAGTTACGGAGGTCCTCGATGGCCCGGCTCTCGTTGTCTCTTCGGCTGTCCATTCGGGTTGAAAGTCGTTTCTGGAGGGGGTTTGTTACACCATCACCCGGGCAACCGGCCCCAGGTTTGCCAATGAATTACCTGGCTATCGGGCCGCCAGCCTCGTTTGAGTGAGGTCGAGCGGCGGTCGGGAGCAGGATGGCCCACCGTCACGATTCCGATGGGCACCATCTCGGGGGGAATTCCGAGCAGTCGCTGGAGGTCGCCGGCGTCGGTCCCGAGGAAACCGGCGGCGAGGCCTTCGTCGACTGCGGTCAGGAAGATCAACATCAGCGCCGCTCCAGCGTCGATCCACCAGAAAGGCACCGGCCACTCGATCTCGTTACCGGCGTCGTCGACCTTGTCGGGCTCGCGATAGCGCAGGTGGTAGGCGTCCTCGGAGACGCACACGACGATGTGGGCGGGCGCTTTGGAGATCCACGGATCAAACCCTGCTGCGACATACTCCGGCTCGTCGCATAGGTCGGCAATGGCCGTGCGGAGCGCCGGGTCGGTAACGATGACGAAGGCCGTACCCTGGGTGAAGCCGGCCGACGGCGCCTTGCGAGCAGCCTGAACTACGCGCTCGAGAACGTCCTCGCCGACCGGTTCGTCCGAGTAGTTGCGAACCATCCGTCGCCGGCGCAGCACCTCCTGGTATTCCATCAGACCTCCCCACCGAGGCCGTGACGAATCGCCCTGAACAAACCGATCGCGATGGCAATGAGCCCCATCGCCAGAGTCAGCAGCATGGTGCCGCTGCTCAGAGCGAGCATGGCCGAGATCAACAGGGCCAACCCGAGTCCGGCCAGGAGGAACAGCCTCCACTGCGGCCTCCGGTGGCTGTCCACCAGTCGAGCCGGATCGGCAGTTCCAAACCAAATCGTCATTGCGATAGTGGCCAAGAACACCACGACCTGGACGCTTCCGGCGGTGGCGAAGAAGAACATATACAAGAGCCCGGCGCAGACTCCCACGCCGAAGAGAACCGATCTCAACCCATCGATCAATCCACCTTTTCCCTGCTGGCCATTCACGATGGCGTCAGCTCCCGGACCCGGGGGAGGCGGATCTGGCCCGAATGGGTAACGCAGGCCTGGTCGAGGATTTCATCGGCGAAGTCGAGCTCCCCGTTTGCCCCGAGCAGAGCGATGAACGCAGCGACGTTGCGGGCGTACATCTGACTGGCGTCATACGGCTTGCGGGCCGGGAGGTTGGTGTAACCGACAATGGTCACGCCGTCGACCACGACGATCCGGTCTCGTTCGGTCACCTCGCAGTTGCCTCCGGTCGCCGCTGCCAGGTCGACAACCACCGACCCGGGTCGCATCGACGCAACCATCGCGGCGGTGACGAGCCGAGGAGCAGGGCGGCCGGGTATGGACGCGGTCGAGATCACCACATCCGCGGCCGCGACGAACGGGGCCAGGCCGGCGAGAACAGCCTGTTCGGAAGAGGTGTCGAGCTCGCGGGCGTAGCCACCACTGGCGGATTCGTCCTGAGCCGCCACATCGACCTGGACGAACGTGGCGCCCAGGCTCCGAACTTGTTCCGCTGCCGCTGCCCTGACATCAAAGCCCGACACCACGGCTCCGAGGCGTCGGCAAGTCGCGATCGCCTGCAGTCCGGCCACTCCCGCACCCAGGACCAGGGCCTTGGCGGGAGGAACGGTCCCGGCGGCGGTGGTCAGCATCGGGAAGAACCTGATCGCGGTGCTGGCCGCCTCGAGGGCGGCCTGATAGCCGGCAACCGTGGCCTGGGATGACAGGGCATCCATCCCCTGCGCCCGTGTGATCCGAGGCACCAATTCAAAAGCCAGGGCAGTCGTCCCCTGGGCGGCCAGTCGCTTCATTTCATCGGGGCGCTCCAGCGGCTTCAGGAGGCCGATGACCGTCCCACCGCCGGGGAGGTCGGGGGGCAGGTCGAAGACGGTCACGAGGGGGCGGCCGAGAGCCATCGGGCGATCGACGATCGCGGCGCCGGCC
>DATEEG010000152.1:0-9013 GCA_035281305.1 Acidimicrobiia bacterium
CCGAGACTGAGGCATGGGCAGTTCCGACTCCGAGGTCGGCCGCAGCGATCATCATCGAGATCGTCGCCTGACCAAGATCGAAATGAAGCGTTGCCTGCTCCGACGGTGACACCATCGGGGCCACGACGGCGACGGCGGCTCGGGCGTTGGCGACGTGCCAGGCGCCTTTCCACACTCCGGCCAGAGCAGCGAGTTGTTCCCGATCGGTCACGAGGATGAAGTCCCACGGCTGCCCGTTCCGCGCTGAGGGACTCCGTCGGCCCGCTTCGAGGATCCGGTCGAGATCACCGGGCTGGAGTTCCGCATCGCTGAATTGCCGCACATTCCGTCGCGACGTCATCGCCTGCCACGTTTGCATGATCGCTCCCTCAGATTCAAAACCAGATGGTAAGGGAAGCTACATTGCGGCCGCGATCGACTCACGTCGGCGCTGGCGTATATAGGTAGGCCGTGTGAGTTCTGATCTGCTCCTCATTCTCATTGCAGTTGCTTTCGCTTTCCTGGTCAAAGGGATTGCCGGATTCGGGGGACCGCTTCTGGCGGTGCCGATCATCGCTCCGTCCCTCGGGGTGGAGCATGCCGTAGTCGTCGTGGCTCTCGGGAACCTGTTGTCGAATGTGATGATGTTGTGGGAGCACCGGACCGGCTTCGGGGACACCAGGTCGCTGCTGGCGAGGCTGCTCTCGGCGGGAGCCGCCGGAACGGTTTTTGGCACCTGGCTCCTGACCAGGCTCGACAATCGTCCCCTGGCCCTGGCCGTGGCGGCGCTGGTTTTTGGTTACATAGCGGTGTCGTTCGCCCGACCGAATCTTCGGATGGATCCGGCGCGCGGCCTGAAGCTGGCCTGGCCGATCGGGGCTTTCGGAGGGCTGGTACACGGTGCCACCGGGAACAGCGGGCCGGTATTCGGCACGTACCTTCACAGCCTCGGCCTGGCGCGATCGAGTTTCGTGTTCGCCCTCACAGTTCCCTTTCTCGTCTTCGGTGCGATTCAAGTTGTGACGCTCTTCAGTCTGGGAGCCTTCACGCCTGAGCGGACCAACCAGGCCTTGTGGGCGATCCTGCCGGTGCTCGTCGTCATCCCAGTCGGAACGCGAATTGCCCGCAGGCTGAATCAACGGGCCTTCGAGCGGATCGTCATGGCCCTGCTGGCATTCGCCGCGGTCCGCCTCCTGCTTTCGGTCTTCGGCATTTGACACGAGCAGCAATGCCTGAGCCGCTGTCGACCGGCGCCGAATCTGGCGCCGGCCTAGCATCCGAGTCCCGCGTCAAACAGGAGGAATTGTGGGGTCCTACGAGGAGTCGATCGACACGCTCGAGACTGAGTTGAATGGCGTTCACTCGGTATTCGCCGGACTGACCGCCGACGAATGGAGGCTCCCCACCAAGCTGGTCCCCCTGGACCCCGATCTCCCCCACTGGACCATCTTCGAGCTGGCCGGCCATTTCGATATCTCGATTGGGCTTACCCGGATGCTGGTGAACAGCATCGAAGGCGGTCAGCCGGGACGAGATCGAACCAGCTTCTTCATCTTCCCGCGGTCGGAGGTGGCGCCGGTGGTTTACGACTACGCCTTCACCATGGTGGAGGGAAAGACCCCGGCCGACATGCCCGGGGTTCTTCAGCACACGTTTTCGAAGACGATCGAGGAGGCGAGGGCAACGCCGCCGGGGAGCATCGGCTCGGGGTACTACGCGCTGATGGAACTGGGGGAGTTCGTGCCGAGCCGGATCGTCGAGGCGGTGGTCCATGGGCTCGATCTCACCAATGCTCTGGGACGGGACTCGATCGCCACGCCGGCCGGAATCGCCGCGACCGCCGCCATTCTCGATGAGCTCCTGGCTCGCAGAACCGTCCCCGGAAGGCCCGCCGGCCTCGAAGACGACATGGAATGGATCAAAGCCGCCTCGGGACGAGCCGAGCACCCTGATCCAAGGCTGCCGCTGATCGGCTGATCAGTTGTAGAACGATCGGCTGAAGTCGCGGCTCCGAAGGTTCAATGTGGGCTAACCGTGATTTCGGAGTAGAATGAACCAAGCGCACGCTTGGAGCGTGCGGCGCTTTCTTCGCTTCTCGTTCCGTCGAGTGAAGTCACCGCCGGACCCGTTGGGTTCGCTGCCGGGCTCCAATGACGGCAGCAGCCTCACTTTCCCGGCGTGCGTAGTGATTCCTGACGGTTCGAAGCTTCAGAAGGAGCATGCCATGGCCAGCAACGTCTACGTGGGAAACCTCACGTTCAATACCACCTCCGCCGATCTTCAAGCCCTCTTTGGTGAGCACGGCGAGGTGAAGAAGGCCCAGGTGATAACGGATCGCGAGACCGGTCGGTCGCGTGGATTCGGATTCGTCGAAATGGCGACCTCGGAAGCTGCCGAGGCGGCCATCTCCTCGCTCAATGGGCGGGAAGTGGATGGGCGCGCCCTCACGGTGAATCTCGCCAAAGAACGGGCCCGATGAAACTGCCCACGCCCAGTCCGAAGCGGACCTTCGACGGCAACCGGCAGCGGTGTATCACGTGCGGGCATCCCCGCCGTGAGCATCGCGTCGTCGGTTGTTCGGTGCCGAAGTGCCCGTGCCGTGACTGGGCACCCAAGCTCGGACTCAAGGTTTAGGCGCCAGCCGCCCTGGCTCGAAGAGCGGGGGATCGGGCTGGCTGATGAACTGGGCTAACCAGCCGGGCTAAGCGGCTGGGCGAATCGGTTCGTCTAGAACGCAACGAGCAGCAATCCGGACACGATCACTGCCATCGAGACAACGACCAGTCGTCTCGTGGGCCATCCCTCCGGAAGTCTGGTGGCCAGCAGGGGATCCACCGAGGCGGCCCCGATGAGCAAGACTCCGGCCATCCCGATGAAGAGCAGGATTCCGGCGAGTATCGGTCTGGCGACGACCGCGAGGACGACGGCGACCACCGCCGAAGCGAAGCCGATCTTGCCCTGGGGGTTGGAGAGGTCGATGCGGCCGATGAGCGAACGGATTCCCTGAAACGCGGGGCCTCGTGGGGGCTTCTCGGCCTTCGCCGTCGACCTGGGCGGCGGGGCCGGAACGGACGGCACCTTGGTCGAGATCGACGAAAGCTCCGAAGCCTGCACCAGAGA
This sequence comes from Acidimicrobiia bacterium, assembly GCA_035281305.1. Lineage (GTDB taxonomy): Bacteria > Actinomycetota > Acidimicrobiia > Spongiisociales > ZC4RG35 > DATEEG01. The sequence goes on from DATEEG010000152.1 coordinate 3,100, forward strand.
TGCTGGTCGCAAAGACGCCCGTGCTTTCGGGGACTTGACGGTTTTGGGTGAGCGACCCGACTTCTTGCGTCGGGCTCCGGACCTGGAAATCCCGACTGCGGCCGCGAAGGCATCGGCCTCGGCGGTCGTGAAGACAAACTGCTCGCCATCGACCGTCATGTGGAAGCCATCGATCGCGGAATCGATGGCTACTTTCTCGAGCGGCCACTCGCCGATCTCATGGTCGCTGACGATCAGAGCGAGGCTTCCCTCAGATACTTCGATGTCGGCGCCGACCAGATCGAACGGATTCGCCGACAAGCGCATCTTCCCCTGAAACTCCGGCACAGATCCCCTTGACTCGGACTCACGGACTTATCGGTTGGAACGCGCCGTTACTAGACCACAATTTCCGGTCTTTTCTCGTTCCGGGGGCCGCAAATCGATCCGTCAAACCGCGTCTCCGGGCAGGGCCGGCGAGGCGCTAGTCATCCGGGCCGCCCGCTGTCCGCCACCCGGAGTCCGGGTCCGCTTACGATGCCCACCCCCGGCAGATTGTGGAGGTAGGCGACATGGCAGGTTTCGACATGGGCTTGGTGCAGCGAGGTGCCCGGAATCGGCGTACTCCCTATTACGAAGCCACGCAAAAGTACGGGCCGACGGGCTTCACCGTCTACAACCACATGTACTTTCCGATCCGATTCGGAACCTTCGAGGAGGAATTCGACGCCCTCCTCAATCACGTCACTCTCTGGGACGTAGCCGTTGAGCGGTGCCTCGAGATCTCAGGACCGGACGGTTTCCAATTTGCCCAGTTGCTTACTCCCCGCGACCTCTCGAAGTGCGCTGTCGGGCAGGCGAAGTACGTGCTGATTTGCGATTCCGATGGCGGCATCATCAACGACCCGGTTCTCACCAGGATGGCCGAAGACAAGTTCTGGTTTGCGCTGGCGTCTTCCGACGCGCTGCTTTTCGCTCGCGGACTCAAAAACGCCTATCCCGATCTCGATGTGGTCATCCGCGAAGCCGATGTCGCCCCGCTGCAGATCCAGGGCCCCAAGTCAAAGGAACTCATGGTCGACCTCCTGGGCGAGGAGATAGGCAAGCTGAGGTACTACTACTGGACCAATGGCGAGATCGCGGGGGCGCCGGTCGTGGTGACCCGGACGGGTTGGACGTCGGAAGTCGGGTACGAGGTATATCTCACCGACACGTCCAAAGGAACCGAGGTCTACGAGGCGATCATGAAGGCCGGCGAGCGACACGGGCTCCGCCCGACCGGCCCGTCCGACATTCGGCGGATCGAAGGGGCGATCTTCAACTGGGGCGCCGACATGACCTATGAGAACAACGCCTTCGAGCTGGGGCTGGATCGACTGGTCGATTTCGACCTGGACGATTCGTCCTCCATCTCGATGGCGGCCTATCGCCGCATCCAGAAGGAAGGCGTTGCCCAACGCATCAACGGGGTGGTAGTCGAAGGAGAGCCCTTCCCAGCCCTCAACAATACGAAGTGGCCGGTGTCGATTGCAGGTCGCCGCGTCGGCAAGGTCACCTCGGCGATCTACTCACCCCGGCTGGGCGCCAACATCGGTTACGCCTGGCTGCCGGTCGCCAACTCGCAAGAGGGTCAGAGAATCACCGTGGAGACCGAGTGGGGTGAACGGGATGCCACGGTCGCCCCGATGCCGTTCGTGGACCCGCAAAAGAAGATTCCGTTGTCCTGACGGGACCGGTCGTTTCCTCGGCACCACTCGGTCCCGGCAGGATTTGGGAGGTGGCATAAGGTGGGCCGATGGGATTCACCCGCGCCGAGTTGGAGGCATGCCGCGGTAAGGGTGTGCCCGATCTGGTCGGTGAGAACCTCCGTTTGCTTTTCGTCGGCATCAACCCAGGCTTGTGGACCGCGGCCGCGCAAGCTCACTTCGCGAAACGGGGGAACCGCTTTTATCCGGCGCTGTGCCTCGCCGGCCTGACCGACCACGTCATCGATGCCTCGGCGGGGTTCCGGCCTGAAGACGCCGCTCACCTGATCTCGAAGGGGATCGGAATCACCAACCTCGTCAACGAGGCGACTGCCCGAGCGGACGAGCTGGCAGCCGATCAACTTCGTCTCGGGGGCCATGACCTGCAGCAAAAAGTCGCGCGGTTGAGGCCGGTTGTCGTTGTCATTCTGGGACTGACGGCATACCGGGTGGCGTTCGGCAAACCAAAGGCAGCCAACGGGTGGCAGTCCGACGGTCTCGCCGGGGCCCGGCTGATGGTGGCGGGAAACCCCAGCGGGTTGAACGCCCACCAGACGGTCGCGTCGCTGGCGGAGATGTTCCGACAAGCGGCAGTCGTCGCGGGCATTTTGAGAGGTCGCGGGTAGGCGACTTTGAACCGCCCGGCCGGAGTTTTGCTATTGTATTACAGCGGTTGTTAGCAATAGAAGGAGGAGCCATGGCTGAGCAGTCGCTGTACGAACGGCTCGGTGGTGTTTTTGCGATAGCGGCAGTCGTCGAGCACTTCAGCGATGCGGTCGTGAAGAATCCCATCGTTGGTCAAGCCTCTGAGAATCCCGCTCTACGGGAGTGGCACACCAACCAACTGGACAGATTGCCGGGTTTGAAGTTCATGAGAACTCTGTGGGTGTGCAATGTTGCAGGTGGACCTTTCGAATACGTGGGGACCGAACCCGGGACGACCCCCCTCGGTTTGGAGGAGGCGCACCGCGAGTTCCAAATCTCGTCCGAGGAATTCGACGAGGTGGCGGCGGAACTGGGACGCACCCTCGACTTCGTCGGCGTGCCCCAGAAGGAGAAGGACGAAGTTCTGGCCGCCTTTGCCGCTCACAAGAGCGAGGTCACTGAGGGATCAGCGGCCCGATCCGGCGTCTGAGGCCAGAGCACGGCCGTTCCCCGACGGGGCGGCGGAATGTCCATCTAGGCGGGAGTCCGGCGAATCGGGAAGCAGCGTCAGGCTCGGCCTGATCCCGGGCCGATTACAGAATTTCGAGGCTGAGGCCGATAGCCGATCGTGACCTCAACGTCCCTTCCGAGCGCGCCCTGGCAACAGGGGATGGCGCGAACGGCACCGGTTCCCGGGTCTCTGCGAAGGCCTTCCGCCGCTGAGGTGGCGCAGATGATCGAGACCCGTGCCTTCAACGTGGTGTACCAGCCGATCGTCGACATAGGCGGGTCGGGTGACGAGGGTTCCACCGTCGGCTACGAAGCACTCTCCAGGTTTGCTGAAGGCTCCCCTCCGGCCTGGTTCTCGGCGGCCGCCAAGGCGGGGCTTCGGGTCGGTCTGGAGTTGACCGCCATTCGTTCGGCCATAGCCGGTTTCCAGTCGGCTCCCAAGAGAGCCTACCTGGCCCTCAATTCCTCGCTGGAGACTCTCTGTTCGCCATTTCTCCTGGACTCCCTCGACGGCATCACCCCCACCCGGGTGGTCCTCGAACTACCCGAGGACACAGTCATCGAGAGGTACGAGCAGACCAAAGTCCACATCGATCGCCTGGTGGATCGCGGCTACCGGCTAGCGATGGACGATCTCGCCCGGGGCCGCATCGACTTGTGGCACCTGGTTCGCCTCCGGCCGTCCATCATCAAGATCGACCTTTCCATGATCCGCGATGTTGACGTCGATCCGTCAAAACAGTCTCTGGTACGGGGTCTCAAGCTGCTGGGCGAAGTGTTGAGGGCCCAGGTCGTAGCCGAGGGCATCGAGCGCCAGGGAGAACTCGAGTTTCTGCAGCACCTCGGCGTTCAGTTCGGGCAGGGCTATCTCCTCGGTCGCCCGGGCCCGCTTGCCACTGTCGAACCACGGCGGTCCGCCAACCATCGACAACGGGACCTCCGCGGCCGCCTCTCCCGAGGGCGCAGGTAGCTGGGCGGAATCGATGTTCCGGTCCCGGTGACCGGTCCGTGGAATTTCGGTTGTTGGCCCAGGGTTGTTCGTTCACCCACGTCTTGAGAGCGAGCTGCTGCCATGGAAATCGGTATCTACGACTTCGCAGAGGTCTTCCCGGACCCGGAAACAGGGGAGACGATCTCCACTGCCGATCGATTGCGCAACCTGGTCGAGCAGGTCGAACTGGCCGATCAGGTGGGCCTCGAGGTCTTCGGTCTCGGTGAGCACCACCGGCCCGATTTTCCCGCCTCCGCCCCCGCGGTGGTCCTCGGTGCCATGGCGGCCAGGACTCGAAGGATTCGCCTGACGAGTGCGGTCACGGTGTTGTCGTCGGACGATCCGGTCAGAGTCTTCCAGGACTTCGCCACGCTCGACCTGTTGTCGGGGGGCCGGGCCGAGATCATGGCCGGCCGCGGGTCCTTCATCGAGTCATTCCCGCTGTTCGGTTACGACCTGGCCGACTACGACGAGCTCTTCCACGAGAAGATCCAATTGCTCCTGAAGATCAGGAACAGCGAGTTCGTGACGTGGGAAGGCAAGCACCGCTCACCTTTGCGCGATCAGGGGGTCTATCCGCGTCCCGTCCAGGACCGGCTTCCGATTTGGATAGCAATTGGGGGCCACCCCGGGTCGGCGGTACGGGCCGGGGTGCTGGGCGTGCCGATGGCCCTGGCGATAATCGGAGGTCTGCCCGAGCAGTTCGTGTCGCTGGTGGGTTTGTATCGTGAGACGGGCGAACGCACCGGGCACAACCCTGACAGCCTTCTGGTCAGCATCAATTCGCACGCCTTCGTCGCCTCCACGTCCCAGGAAGCGGGGGATATCTTCTATGCCAGCTATGCCAATGTGATGAATCGGATAGGCCGAGAACGGGGATGGTCGGGGGTAACCCGGGGACAGTTCGACGCCGGTCGATCACCCCGAGGTCACCTCCTCGTGGGAAGTCCCCAACAGGTGATAGAGAAGATCCTGTTCCAGCATGAGCTCTTCGGCCACCAGCGCTTCCTGGCACAGATGTCGGTGGGATCGATGGCCCACAAGCCGATGATGCGAGCCATCGAGTTGCTCGGTACCGAGGTCGCGCCAGCCGTGCGGAGGGCCCTCAAGCCGTGAGCAAGTGCAGGTTCAGTCTTGAACCTGCACGGACGACACCGACAAACAATTCACGACACCCCTACATCTACTTCGTGTCGGGCGATGGCCGGGTCGGTGACTTCGAGCAACTTTGCTCCTTCGGCGGTCACGTCCTCGAGGTCGGGTCCACGCAAGTTCCTGCCGAGTCGGATGATCAAGCGGGCGCGGTCCTTCGATCGCTCGATCTTCCAACCGCCCGCAAACATGCCGTCCACGAGCAGGTTTCCGACCCAGCCCTTGGGGATCAGGTCGCCGTCGAAGAATCGAGACCTATCCGCGTGGGAGAGGAGGAGGTTGTCGTACTCGGGCAGGAATCGAGGCGGCGCCGGTGTCTCCGGGTCGGGGCGGGGCGCCTCCGGCAGGTCGAACAGCTCGATTCCATGCTCGTCTCGGAACGTCACCAAGTTCTCTCGCAGTCTTTCCACCACATCCGCAAGTCCCGTCAATCCGGACCAGACCCTCATGTCCTTTCGGGCAGCCGGGCCGAATGCGCCGAGGTACCGAAGGATGAGTTCGTCGGGAGGACCGGCCGGTCCTAGCGAGTGCCCCAGCCAACTTTCGATCGTGGTCCACGCCGCCGGCCCTTTCTGATTCCAGAGTCCCCGCGGGGTCACCTGGACGACCGGCAACAGATAAGTAGCGGCCTGAGCCAGAGAACCTGGCGCGCGTTCGGGCCACTGCTCGGCGAGGAGCGGGCCGAGTTCGGCCCGCGTCCGCGGCCGCTCCTCGAGGAGCGCCCTCGCGGCAGTCAAGAGCGCCGTGCGGTCGACGCCCTCGAGGTCCTTGGCGAAGGAGGTCGAATCGAAGGTGCGGGAGAGGACCGAACCCAGGATCGGCCGCATCGTCAGGCAATCCCGGGCGGTCACCAGGTGAATGGTCGACCTCAGCAGGGGGACCCGCAGGGCGC
>DATEEG010000153.1:0-3489 GCA_035281305.1 Acidimicrobiia bacterium
AGTCCAGATGTGAAGTCGCCTCGTCGAGGATCAACACCGCCGGGTTCTTGAGAATCACCCGTGCGATCGCCAACCGTTGCCTCTCCCCGCCCGACAACCGATATCCCCGCTCGCCGACCATCGTGTCGTACCCGTCGGGCAGCGACGAGATGAAGTCGGCGATGTTGGCCGCCTGGCAGGCCGCCTCGAGTTCGGCATCGGTGGCGTCCTGACGGGCGTATCGGAGGTTGGCCGCAATGGTGTCGTGGAACAGGAACGTCTCTTGTGTGACGACCCCGATCCCGCGGGCCAGAGACGGGAAAGTGAGGTCTTTGACGTTGCGCCCGTCGAGCCGAATTTCGCCCTTGTTGACGTCGTACAACCTCGGTATCAGGTACGAGATCGTCGTCTTCCCCGCCCCGCTCGGCCCCACCAGGGCCACCAGCTCGCCAGCGCCGATTTTGAAGGTTATGTCCTCGAGCGCCCACTCGCGGGTTGAAACCTGACTTGGGGCGAGGCCCGCTTCGCCGCCGCGCCGTCCGAATCGTTTAACCGCTTCCAGACCGACCGGCTCCTCGGCGGCATAACGAAAGTAGACATGTTCGAATTCGACCGAGCCCCCGAGGGCGGGAACATCGATGCGGCCCTCTTCGATCTCGGGGACCATATCGATGACCTCGAAGACCCTCTCGAACGAAACCAGAGAAGTGGCGAGCTCGACGCGGCTGTTACTGAGTGAGCTCAACGGGCCGTACAACTGGGCCACCAGCGCCGTGAACATCACGACAGTGCCGATCGTCAGCTGGTCCTGGATTACGAGATAGCCGCCCACCCAGAAGACGGCAGCACTGCCGATTGCAGCCGACAGGCCGATCATGGCGAAGAACCATCGGCCGACCATCGCCGAGCGGACCCCGAGGTCGCGGGCCGCGGCTGCTTCGACGCCGTAACGGTCGGACTCGGTCCTCGCCCGCCCGAACAGCTTTACGAGCAGCGCCCCCGAGATGTTGAAGGTCTCCTGCAAGATCGCCGACATCGCCGCATTGCGCTCCATTTGTTGATCGGCGATCCGACGGAGTATCCGCGCCACCCGCTTGGCCGGGAAGGTGAAGAGGGGCAAAGCCGCCACCGCGAGAAGGGTCAACCGCCACTCGGCCTGGACCATGACGGCAAGGATCACGGCCACGGAGACGATATTCGAGAAGACGGTGACGAAGGTCCCGGTAATTGCCTGCTGGGCTCCCACTACGTCGGTGTTGACCCGCGAGATCAGCTCCCCGGTCTTGGTCGCCGTGAAAAAGCGCAGAGACATGTTCTGGAGATGGTCGTAAAGCTGGCGTCGCAGGTCGTAGATGATCCCCTCACCGACCCGCGACGACCACCACCTCTGCAGGATCCCGATAAGAGAGTTGAGCAACGGCAGAGCGACGATCCCGAGACCGAGGAGACTGAGGAGACCGAGGTCCTTTTCGGGGAGAGCGACGTCGATCAGGCGCCGCGTCAGGATCGGGGGCAACACGCTCAAGGACGAGATCAGCAGAACCGTGACGATCACGCCGATCAGCTGTCTCCGATATGGCTTCCCGTAACTCCAGACTCGCTTGAGCAGCGCCCGATCGATGTCGGGTTTTTCCTCGCCGTCATATCGGAGATAACTTCCCCAGTTGGAGTGGAAGGTCTGCACCGGTTCAGGGTACCGGGGAGGCCGAGTTGGTCATCAACCGACCAGTGAACCGAGCGGCCGCGCCGAATCTGCCATTTCTATCGCCAGCTCGGGCGCCACGCCTGATCGAAGGAAGAGCTCGTATCGGTACGAGTCGCCGTACCAGACCAGAGTCGTGCCCAGCTGATCGGTGAGCTCCCAGGCCGGACTCGTACCGACCTCCTTCACCGAACATTCGGCGTTCTGGTCGATGTAGCGCGTGCAACTGGTGTCAGCGGTGCCGGAGGCAACTGCCGCCAGTCCTTCATCATCCTGAATCACGGTGAACACACCCTGCTGGCCGACCGAGCGTGACCTGGTGTAAGGCTCAACCGTCCACAGACCGAACGCCGCCACCTGATCGGCGGCGAGAGTGAGGTTGTTGAGGTCATAGACGAGTTGGCTGGTGATGTATCGGACCTCGGGTGGAGTCAGGGAGGGAAACAGAACTCCGGGTAACGCGATTGCGATCTCGGCCGGAGTGGCCTGGACGTACGGATCGGACGTGTTGGCCCGGGCGTACACCCCCGAGATGATCTCGGCCGGCGATGTCCCCCCGACGGGAGAGAGGTCATTGTTGAACCAGTCGGAGCCGATCACGGGAGCAAGGGCAGAGCCTCCCGCCTGGGTCGAGGCCACCGTGACCACGGTCGGTTCCTGAATCCATTCCGAGGAGCCCGCCCCCACCCGGGAGAACGGATCGGGGCCGCAAGCCGTTGCCAGAATCGCAAGCACGACGAAGGCCAGGCCCCGAATGCGGTTGTGCGGCATAGAGGCATTTTGGTCGACTCGGGGCCCTGTGTTGCGGCAGATAGGACCGGGGCCGAACCGGCCGGCGGCAACTCGTGGAGCACGACCGCGTACCATCCCCCGACGATGCCGCGGATCCTCGTCCTCAACGGTCCCAACCTCGACCTGCTTGGTGTCCGCGAGCCTGCGATCTACGGTACGACGACCCTGGCACAGCTCGAGGAACTCCTCCGGGAGTGGGGAACCGAGATCGGATTGGAGGTCGAGTCGTTCCAGTCCAACCATGAAGGCGCCCTGATCGATCGCCTCCACGACGCCCGAACCCGGATGGACGGTCTCGTCATAAACGCGGGGGCCCTGACCCATTCGAGCCGGGCCCTCGGGGACGCCCTCACCGCAATCGGGTTGCCGGCGGTGGAGGTGCATATCTCCAACATCAAGGAAAGGGAGGCCTTCCGCCGGGTATCTCTCCTCTCCCCCCCGTCCGTGCACACGATCTACGGTCGCGGGCTGGCGGGCTACAGATGGGCGCTCCGCCACCTGGCGAATCGCGCCGCCTGGCCGTTCGAGCGGATCTCCTACGGCGCTTTACCCGACCAGTTTGGCGATCTTCGTCTTCCAGAGTCCCGGAGTCGCTACCTGATCGTCATGGTCCACGGGGGTCTCTGGAAGCACGAATGGACCTACGACACGATCGAGGGCCTTGCCGTTGACCTGGCTCGAAGGGGTTACGCGACCTGGAACCTCGAATACCGGCGGCTCGGTCTGGGCGGAGGCTGGCCCGAAAGCTTCGCTGACGTCGCCGTGGCACTCGAGGCAGCCCCGGCGGTCACCCGGATCGATCCGGAGAACACGGTCGTACTCGGACACTCGGCCGGCGGCGCGATGGCCCTTTGGGCCGGAGGTCTGAACGAAGACCTGGCCCCTGGTCTGGTGGTCGGTTTGGCCGCTCTGCCCGACCTGGTGCGAGCCGAAGCAGAGGGACTCGGACAGGGATCCGTTCGAAAGCTGCTGGGAAGGAGCCGTCCCGACCCGTCCGAGTACAGCCCGTTTCATCG
>DATEEG010000154.1:0-8752 GCA_035281305.1 Acidimicrobiia bacterium
CCGGGCGCTGGTCGATCGCGTCATCGGGGCCGAGGCCGCCCGGGTGGCGGCGATGGTCGCCGGAGGGAGGCCCGGCCTGGCCCTGGCGCTGGCGACGAGACCGGAAGTGGCCCGGGTCCGGCAGGCGTGGTTGTCCCTGCCCGAGCGGGTCACGGCCCGTCCCGGGGACGGATTCGCGCTGGCCGAGGAGATGCTGGCCACCCTCGAACCGCTGGCGGCCGACCTGGCCGGGGTCGAAGGGACCGCCGAAGCCCGCGACCGGGCCAGAAAGCGCGCCACCCAATCCCTCCTGGCCGGAGGTCTCGAGATTCTGGCCTCCTTCTATGCCGATGGGGCGTCCCTGCAACTGGGCGGGCCGATCCGGAACCGCGATGTGCCACTGCCGGCGCTAACGGCTGTGCCTCCGGCCAAGGCCGTCGCCAATGCCCAACTGGTGCTCGATGCTGTCGTCGACCTTGCCGGCAATCTGAGGGCAACGCCGGTGCTGGCGTCATTGTTCACGTCCCTGGGCAGTGAGTGAGCCTTTAACATCGGGTTACCGCCGGGGTAGCTCAGTTGGCAGAGCATGCGATTCGTAATCGCAAGGTCAGGGGTTCAAATCCCCTCTCCGGCTCCAATCCCCTGCCCGCGATCGCGGCCGAATGTGTCGCTGGAAGCGCAATTGCCGCAATGGGGGCCGTGAAGTCCTGGGCCCATCTGACGAAGATCGCCTGGTTGTTAGCGGTCGGTTCCAGGCGAAGGTTCATCACGGTTGATCCGTCCCATTCGCAGGAGTGGACGTAGTAGACCCTCCCTCCGGAGGCATCAAAGACCGCTATCCAATCCACCATTGTCGCTTGGTAGCGGTAGGACACCCAAGCGCTGTAGGAACCGCAGCGCACCTTCACCACCCGTCCGTCTGAGGTCGTGTATTTCACCTGGACCCGCTAGAGGGCCCCGGTGTCTCTTCTAACGAGGACGAGGTCGAAGGGGAGGGAATGGCCGAAGGGAATCGCCACTCCATGTCCGCGCCGTCTCAGGTCGGCTATGACTTCGGCTTCCCCAATCTCGCCTTTGTCGGTTGTCAGCCCCACCTGATCACCGTACGACCGGCCTGGGACAGGTCTTCCCCGGGCGCGTCTACCGTCCTGTCGACATGGCTGACCGGACCACTTTTGAGGAAGACGCCATGCCGCTGGCGTCTCAGCTCTACGGGGCGGCCATGCGTCTGACCCGCAATCCTTCCGACGCCGAAGACCTCGTCCAGGAAACATATCTAAAGGCCTATCGGGCCTATGACAGCTACGAGGCGGGGACCAACCTCAAAGCGTGGCTGTACAGGATCCTCACCAACACGTTCATCAACAACTACCGGCGTGACACCAGGCGTCCGCAGGAGACCGACCTCGGCGATCTCGAGGACGTGTACCTCTTTCGGCGGATGAACCGGGACACCTCGACCGGTCAGTCGAGTTCGGCCGAGGATCAGCTTTTGGAGGGACTCGTCGAATCGGACATCAAAGAGGCCATCGAGGCGCTTCCCGAAAGCTTCCGAATGGTGGTTTTGCTCGCAGATCTCGAAGGATTCAGCTACAAGGAGATCGCAGAAATCCTCGAAATTCCGATCGGAACCGTCATGTCGCGGCTTCATCGGGGAAGAAAGGCGCTCCAACGAGCGTTGTGGGACTTTGCCAGCCAACGTGGACTGGTGACAGGGACACAGGACGGAAAGGCAGAGGAATGACGAAGGCCGTCATAGACGCCAACCGACTTGACCCCCCAATGCTCTCGAAGAGTCACTCTTCGGGCGACGGCCCGAACGACGGAAACCACATGAGCAAGTCCAGATGAGCAAGAACTGCGATGACGCCCTCCACGAGGTTTACGGCTATCTCGATCGAGAACTCTCGACGTTCGCTGCCTGGAAGGTCCGGCGTCACCTCAAAGCCTGCGGCGGCTGTGAGGCTGCGTATGGGTTCGAAGAGAAACTTCGAGTCGTCATCCGGGTTCGCCTCCAGGAGGACCCACCGCCTGAGTTTCTCGCCCGTCTCCGGGCGGCCATCGACCACGAGCGCGGCAACCTCTGATCGGATCAATCCCGGGCCCGCCAGTCGGTGGCTCGCTCCTGTGAGCGACCCCCGTTAGGCTCACTCCATGGCCCGTCGCCTTCTCGCCGTCGCCCTCGCTACCTTCGCGGTCGCACTGGTCTCGCTCCCTTTGGGGGCTACCACGACTTCTGAGGCCGGCACCGAGACTGGTACCACCGAAGCGACTGCACCCGCCGTCACCATCGCGCCGGCGGTCCCGGTAGACACCACCCCGGCCCCGGTGACCAATCCAGACTGGACCTACCGGTTCTTCATACCGACTCTTCTGGTGCTGACGGTGCTGGTCGTGATCGTCACTGTGATCCAGTACTTCACAAGAGTCGTACGCAACCGCTATCGCATCGTCCGGTGAGCGAGGGGAACACCGGCACGATCAACTGGTCGCTGGCGTCGCCGGTGGCCAATCGGGTAGCGGGGACCTATCCCCTCGCCGACACCTATCACACCGCCCAGCTGCAGAACACCCTGCCCGACATCGTCAAGCGGGCGGCCGTCATGGTCACGGCCGAGACCGGTCTCAGCACGCCCGGCGACCCCGACGTTCTCGTGGTGAGTCGAGCCGACTGGGCCCATCGCAACCTCGCCACTTTCTCCCATCTGCTGGCGCCGCTCGAGTCCAAGATCGCCGAGAAGCTGGAAGAGTCGGGTTCCAAGGGAGCTCCTACGATTCTCGCCCGCCAGGTTGTGGCCATCGAAACCGGTGCGTTGCTCGGCTTTCTGGCGCGCCGGGTGCTCGGCCAGTATGAGCTGGTCCTCCCGACCGGCGACAAGGGCGATGTCGTTGCGGTGGTCGGGGCCAACGTCCTCGGATTGGAGCGTCAGCAACAACTGAAGCCCTCCGACTTCCGCTTCTGGATCGCCCTCCACGAAGCCACCCATCGGGCTCAGTTCGTAGGAGTGCCCTGGATCCGCAACTATTTCCTGAGCCTCGTGACCGAACTTGTGGGCTCGGCCGCACCGACTCCTGGACGGATCGGCCGGCTGGTGGCGGAGGTCGTCGATGCGGGCCGTCAGGGGCGGCCGTTGATCGACGACACCGGCCTTCTCGGGTTGCTCGCCACCCCTGAACAACGGCAAACCATCGACCGGGTCCAGGCCTTGATGTCCCTTCTCGAAGGCCACGGACATGTAGTCATGGACCGGATCGGGTCCCGGGTCTTGACAACTCAGGCGCGAATGTCCTCGATCCTGAAAGCCCGCCGCGCCGATCCTCGCACGGCGGCATTCTTTCGGCTCACGGGGATGGAGATGAAGATGCGCCAGTATGAAATGGGGGAGAAGTTCATCGCCGGCGTGGAGAAGGAAAGCGGCTGGTCGGCACTCGACAAGGCCTGGCTCGGACCCGAGTGGCTGCCAACCCTCCCCGAGATCGAGCAGCCGACCACATGGTTGCAACGCGTCGCCTAGACGCACTGTCCGCCGCCGTCGCCCAACGAGTTGACCTGCCGCAGGGCCGATGGGCCATTGCTCTCTCCGGGGGGGCCGACTCGGCCGCCCTTGCGTGGCTCGCCTCCCGGGCCGGGCCGGTGCGGGCGATCCATGTTCATCACGGTCTGGCGGCCTCCGATGCGCTCGAACGCGCGGCCCGGGCTGTCTCCAACGCCCTGGCGATTCCAATCGAGGTCACATCCGTCACACTCGAAAGGTTTTCCGAAAGCGCCGCCCGCTCTGCGCGGTATGGCGCTTTGACCGCGGCCCTGGCCGAAGGTGAATGGCTTCTGACGGCTCACACTTCCGACGACCAGGCCGAAACAGTCCTGGCCAACCTCCTCCGTGGCACGGGTGTCGACGGTCTTGGGGGCATCCCTCCCCGGCGAGGCCGCATCGTCCGGCCGATGCTGGAGGTCACGCGTGCTGAAACCCGGGAGTTGGCGACGCTGGCCGGTTTGCCGTGGATCGACGACCCTGGCAACGCCGACCTCGGTCAGCTTCGCAACCGGATCCGCCTCCAGTTGATCCCTCACCTCGAGGCCGAATTCAATCCGGCTCTCCGCAGGCACCTGGCGGTGGCCGCTCGCGCCATCTCCGAGGCCAACCTGGTCGGCCCGATCCCCGGAGAAGCCGTTGACGGTGGCTGGCGGGTCCCGGCCGGGGTCCTCTGGGCCATGGGATCGGAGGGGGCGGTGCGGGCGCTGCGGGCGGTGGTGCGTCGTCTCCGGGCCGGGTACGGGCTGGATCGGGGGGAGTCGGAACGAGCCTGGGCGGTCGCGTGCGGTGCCACCCGGGCAGCCGAGCTGACCGGCGGACTGCGCGTCGAGCGTTCGGGCCCGTGGCTTCTGATCCTGACAGCGGAACCATCGGCGCCGGATCCATTGGCACAATTGGACTGACGAGCCTGATTGGATCGAAGGGCGGTCGGACCGCTACCTTTCGGGACTCGCATGGACACCACTTGACGGCAATCAGACAGCTCATCTCATCCGAGGAAATCGCCGGCAAGCTGGCCGAGATGGGTCGCCAGATCACCATCGACTATGAGGGCCGCGACCTCCTCATGGTGGGGGTGCTCAAGGGAGCCTTCATGGTCATGGCCGACCTGGCCCGGACCGTGGATCTGCCCGTCGAGTTCGATTTCATGGCGGTTTCGTCTTACGGAGCTTCCACTCAAACTTCCGGGGTGGTCCGAATTCTCAAAGACCTCGATCAGGAGATCGCCGACCGGGACGTTCTCATCGTCGAAGACATCATCGATTCGGGACTCACCCTGAACTACCTGTTGAAGTCATTGTCGGTGCGGCGTCCAGCCTCGTTGCAGGTGGCGACTCTCCTGCTCAAAGAAGGGATTCAGCGGGTTCCCCTCGACGTCAAGTATGTCGGCTTTCGCATCGGCCCTGAGTTCGTGATCGGCTACGGGCTCGACTATGCGGGCCTCCATCGAAATCTCCCGTATGTCGGCGTGATCGAAGGTGAACCAGGTTGAGCCGGACCCGCTCGGAGATCGAGAAGATGCTGGCCGACCGGCTCGAGTTTCTCATCGGAGTCGGACACGACATGAGATCGCCCCTGACCGGGATCGCCGGGTTCGCGGCGGTGCTGGCCGAGCTCGAGTCGGTCGTGGCCGATCCGACGGCGAGCGAGGCAGTGGCCTATATCCGCAAAGAGGCGCAACGACTGGTAGAGCTCCTCAACCAGTTGCTGGACTTCGGGCAAGTCGAGCAGGGTGGTCCCAGCCTCGACCGGGAGCCGATCGACCTGGCCCGGATGGCCCGCCAGGCGGTCGAGCCCTGGGTGCTCCGATATCCCCAAGTGACATTCCGGCTCGTCAACCATGGGGACGCAATCGTCGAAGGCGACTTCCTCAAACTTCACCGTGTTCTTGCCAACCTCCTCGACAACGCTGTGCGCCACAGTCCTGGAGGAGGAACGATCACGGTCGACGTCGGCGGTGATGGGTCCGAGGCGTTTCTGTCGGTTACCGATGAAGGCGCCGGCGTTCCGGTCGAAGACCGCCACCGGGTGTTCGAGCGGTTCGTTCGCCTCGCTAGTGAGAGCAATCCCGAGGGAAGGAAACGAGGCCCCGGCATCGGACTGTACGTGGTGAAGGGTCTGGTCGAGGCCCACGGCGGCTCCGTTTCGGTGGAGGACGGGGGCGATGAAGGAGTCGGAGCGCGCTTCGTAGTCAAGCTTCCCTTCCGTCGCGACGATGACTCCCAACGTGACCATTCCGAAGTCCCAGCCCATCCGTGGGAAGCGGAGGCCGTCGGCGGCAAATAGCCTGAGGCGCCTTGTTGGAAGGCGGTTGCGCAGGGTTCCAGTAATCCCGGACGTCGCGTAGCATCCACCAGACGTGAATCGCACCATTCGCACCCTGGCCATCTACGCCGTCGCCATCCTGGCCCTCGCCCTTTTAGCCCAACGTTGGTTCGACCAGATCGGACAACCCCGCGACATCACGATCACCAAGTTCCTCGACCAGGTCAACCGCGGCGAGATCGAAGCCGTCGAAATCCTGTCCAGGAGCAATCAGGTCCAGGGTCGATTGGTCGGTTCTCAGCTCCCCGGGGACCGTTTCGACGTCGTCGCCGATTATGCCGACGGCTGGGAAGGGGAACTCAACGAACTCCTGCGGGACGAGGGCGTCTTCTACGAGGTCAACAACCAACCGGACGGCCTCTGGGCGATCCTCATAAGTCTCTTGCCCTGGGTTTTCCTGCTCGGGTTCATGATCTTCATCTTCATGCAGATGCAGGGGAGCGGCAATCGCGTGATGCAGTTCGGGAAAGCGCGCGCCCGAATGGTCACCAAAGAGCAACCCAAGGTCACGTTCAACGACGTGGCCGGCCTGACCGAAGCGATCGAGGAGCTTCAGGAGATCAAGGACTTCCTCCAGAATCCTGACAAGTACCGCGCTCTCGGAGCCAAGATTCCCAAAGGGGTCCTCCTCTTCGGACCCCCCGGAACCGGCAAGACCCTTCTCGCCAAGGCGGTGGCCGGCGAGGCGGGGGTGCCCTTTCTCTCGATCTCCGGCTCCGACTTTGTCGAGATGTTCGTCGGCGTCGGCGCCTCGCGGGTTCGCGACTTGTTCGAACAGGCCAAGAGCCACGCTCCTGCGATTGTCTTCATCGACGAAATCGACGCGGTCGGTCGCCATCGTGGCGCTGGCCTCGGTGGTGGCCACGACGAACGTGAGCAGACCCTCAACCAACTCCTCGTGGAACTCGACGGTTTCGACACGAACAACGGCGTGATAGTCATTGCCGCCACGAACCGGCCCGACATCCTCGACCCGGCGTTGCTTCGGCCCGGGCGCTTCGATCGTCAGGTAGTGATCGACGCCCCCGACATCGTGGGGCGCGAGGGAATCCTCAAAGTCCATTCCAAAGGCAAGCCCTTGGGACCCGACGTCGAGCTCGGAGTCCTCGCCCGGCGCACGCCCGGCTTCACCGGGGCCGACCTCGCCAATCTGATCAACGAGGCTGCCCTCCTGACCGCCCGCAGTCGCAAGAGCCAGGTTTCGATGCTGGAGATGGAGGAGGCCATCGACCGGGTCATCTCCGGTCCCGAGCGCAAGACCCGGGTCATGACCGAGGAGGAGCGGCGTCTCATCGCTTACCACGAGACGGGTCATGCCCTCGTCGGCTTTGCCCTGCCCATGGCGGACCCGGTCCACAAGATCACCATCGTGGCCCGCGGCCGCTCGCTCGGACACACCCTCGCCCTCCCCACTCACGACAAGTACCTGGTGCGTCGTTCGGAACTGGTGGACCAGCTGGCGATGCTTCTGGGCGGGCGCACCGCCGAGGAGCTGATCTTCAGCGACCCTACTTCGGGTGCGGCCAACGACATCGAGAAGGCAACCCAGATCGCCCGGCGCATGGTGATGGAATTCGGAATGAGCGACAAGCTCGGTCCGATGCAGTACGGACGGGCCGCCGGCGAGGTCTTCCTTGGCCGCGACTACGGACGGCAGCAGGATTATTCCGACGAGGTGGCCGCGTTCATCGACGAAGAGGTCCGCACGATGATCAACGCTGCCCATGAGGAAGCGCGGATGATCCTTGCCGCTCATTCCGCGGCGATGGAACGAATGGTGACGATCCTTCTCGAGAAGGAGACGGTGGGAACCGAGGAGGTCGCCCAGATCTTCTCCGATGTACCCAAATGGGAGCACGACCCCGACGGCAGCCTGCGAATTCGCCCGCCCTCACAGCCCCGGCCGGCCGAACCCGGAGTGGCGGCGGCGGTGCCGGTCGATGACGACGCCGTGGCCGGGGGCAAGGCGGCCACTCGTAAGCCACGAGTGTTGCCTCGTCTGAAACCGGCCGACGCCCCTGGCTCCTGATCACCAACCGGGCCGTCAGATGGATCAAGTCGATTTCGACCAGGTAGATCGTCCAGCCATCGAAGAAGCCGTTCGAAAGATCTTGGTCGCGATTGGTGAGGACCCCGAGAGGGAGGGCTTGCGCGAGACACCGCAAAGGGTCGCGCGGATGTACGCAGAGATCTTCGACGGTGTTGGTCGCGATCCGGGCGAAGTCGTCGATGCCTTCTTCGGAGACGAGCACTATCAGGAGATCGTGATGGTGCGAGAGATCCCGTTCTATTCCAGTTGTGAGCATCACCTCGTGCCTTTCCATGGCAAGGCCCACGTTGCCTACATCCCCCAGGGCCGGGTTACGGGCTTGTCGAAACTGGCCCGGCTGATCGAGGGGTTCGCCCGCCGGCCGCAGATGCAAGAGCGCCTTACCGCCCAGGTCGCCGACGCTTTGATGGATCGTCTCGACCCGCTTGGCGTAATGGTGGTCATCGAAGCCGAACACCTCTGTATGTCCATGCGCGGAGTGCGTAAACCCGGTTCGATCACCGTCACCTCAGCGGTCCGGGGGAGCCTGGCCACCAACCCTTCGACCAGGGCTGAGGCCATCGCCCTCATGAGGGGCACCTGACCGATGAGGGCCTGATGAACTCCCCTCCGGCCGTGAGGACCTGGAGACTGCGGGGCTTCGATCTGACGCTGGATCGCCCGAGGATCATGGGTGTGGTCAACGTGACTCCCGATTCCTTCAGCGATGGAGGGAAGTTTTCCGACGCGCACGCCGCGATCCGGCACGGGCTACGCCTGGTCGAAGAGGGTGCGGACCTGATCGACGTCGGGGGAGAGTCGACCCGGCCCGGCGCCGCGGTCGTCTCCGTCGATGAAGAACTCGATAGGGTGGTCGAAGTCG
>DATEEG010000155.1:0-11211 GCA_035281305.1 Acidimicrobiia bacterium
GACTGATGCCCACACCAGACGTCGAGACCGGATCCATTCGGCTTCACGAGGATTGTCAGAGGCTCGATGGTCACCGGGGACAGTCGGGGAATCTCGATCGACACGTCAGCCACCCGCTGGTAAGTCGGCGTGATTCCGCCGCTGCCGGTGGTCTCTTCGTGGACCAGATTCGTGCCCACCTCCGGGAAGAGGAGCGTCTTGTTCTCGAGGGCCTTTGACACGTCGGTGACTGCGGGCAGGATCTCGTAGTCCACCCAGATCGATTCGACGGCGTCGAACGCCTCCCGGGCGGTCTCGGCCACTACCACCGCCACGGGTTCGCCCACGTGCCGAACCCGTTGGCGCGCCAGGGCAGGCTGGCCCATTCCGATTGCGTCGGGGGCACCGCGACCGGGCGACGAGGGAAGGTCGGGCAGGTCGAGCGAATCCGCCCGAAACGCAGCGACCACCCCGGGCATCGCCAGAGCTTCGTCGAGTGACGGAGGCGCGAACGTGCCGTGGGCAACCGGACTTCTGACAAAGACGGCGTGGATGGTTTCATCGTCGATCAGATCGGCGATGAACGCCCCGGCACCTACGACCAGGGGACCGTCCTCGAGGCGTCGCATCGGGGTGCCGAGCTTCGTCATCAGGCTGCGTCCGGCAGCTTCATTCGGGGCCTCGTCGACAACGTCATCATTGCGAGACTCTATGGCCCGATTCGGTCTCCTCGACAATCCAGATTCCGTCGTTGAAGCCGCTGAGGTAGACGTACCCGCGGGGGTCGACGAGGACATCCTGGCTGCACACGTCGCGCACACCGCCATGGATCACGTCGAAGATCCTCATGTAGGGGCGGGGGTCCATGATGGTGGTAGGGCTGGGGGGAAGGAACGAGGCCGTCTCGACGGGCCGGGCGGGGTCGGAAATATCGAACACCCGCAAGCCGGCGTTCATGTAGGCGTTGTACACCTTGTCGCTGATCTGCTTGGTCCCCTGATGGTTCTCATGGAGGTTGTGCGGCCCGAACCTCTCGCCTTTGTGGAAGTAGGTCGGGTAAGGCTCGGACGCGGTGGGATCGGGGATCGGGAGGGTCGATATCTCCGTTGGGTTCGATTCGTCGGCGATGTCCCAGAGCCTGATGTTCTTGGGGCCTTCGAGCCCGAAGTTCGCCATCGGCTCTTCGGACACCACCAGGATGTTGCGATCAGGGAGAGGAACGCAGGTGTGGGTCTGGCCGTCGGTGAGGTCGGGAAAGGTTCGCACGTGGCTGACCAGGGAGGCTCTTTCCGGGTCGGAGACGTCGACGATGGCGAAGCCGCCGTCGGAGTACGCGATGTAGGCCCGATCGCCGGCGACGATGGGGTAGTGGACTCCGAAGGTCTCGTCCGGAAGAGCCGGGGGACCCTCGCCGAGTTGCACCGGGTGCCAGAAGTCGGAAACATGCTGCGGCGACTCGGGGTCGGAGAGGTCGATGATCGTCATCACCCGGGTGCGTCCCTGTCGCCAGTGGTAGCTGACCCCGGGAGCGTCGATCATGTTGGAGAGATAGGCGTAGCGGCCACCGTTCCACCAGCTGCGGTGCACGCCATACCCCTTGGTCTCCGAGCCGGCCCAATGCGACAGGACCCGGGGCTGGGTGGGATCGGAGACGTCGAACAGACGCACCCCGGGCCAGGCCTGGGCGGCGTCGATCCCGGGCTTGAAGAAGGCGACCTCGCAGGCAGCCATGAGGATGTTGTCTGCCACCTGGATCTTGATGTGCCAGGTGTGTTCGTTGGGGGTGGGAATGAACGCGGCGACCTGAGGGTCGGCAGGCGAGGTCACGTCGATGACGCTGATCCCTCCCGACCACGGGTGGCCCACATATAGATAGTGATGCTCTCCGACGGTCTGGAACTGGAGCTGCTGCCCGTCGAGCCGACCGTCCATGTCGGAGAAACCGAGCACGTTCACGTTGGTCGCCACCGGATCCTTGACGGGGATCCCCATGCGGCGACGGATGGAGCTTTTCCACTCCGGTTGTCGCTCAGCCACGGCCGTCCCGGGGCTGGCCGGTTTCAGACATGCCGTCACGGTTGATCATC
This sequence comes from Acidimicrobiia bacterium, assembly GCA_035281305.1. Lineage (GTDB taxonomy): Bacteria > Actinomycetota > Acidimicrobiia > Spongiisociales > ZC4RG35 > DATEEG01. Next base: position 2,067 of record DATEEG010000155.1, read on the forward strand.
GGTCTCCTCCTGTGAGGGCGGGTTTGCCGTCAAACCCCCCTTCTGGTGACGCTTGACCACCCCGGCGGGCGGTGAAGCGTCACAAGAAGGAGGGAGAAGGCCGACGCCACCAGGGTGGGGGTTGGTGGCGTCGGCGGGTGGATGAGGTCAGCAGGCCTCGATGTACTCGACGAAGCTGTACGGAGCACTCATATTGGCTCCGGGGTAGAGGTAACCACAGACCACTTCGGGGTTCACCACGGTCTCGCTGTAAGTGCGAAGCAACGGGATATGCGGAGCCTGATCGAAGATCAGATCGCCGAACGCCCGCCAGAGCTCGGCCTGCGCGGCCGGGTCGAGTTCTGCCAGTACCTGTTCGTACTGCGTATCCCACTCGACCATTTCGATCGCCCGACCGGAGTCCTGGTTGCCGTATCCCGCCGGCTCGAAGCCGGTGACGTTCTCGCTGGCGGTGTCGTCGAATTCGATCATGCGATCGAACTCGCGGGCTTCGCGCTGCGCCGAGAACTGCCCACCGTCCATCGAGACCAGTTCGACGGTGAAGCCGACGGCTTCGAGCATGGTCCCGACGGCTTCGCTGAGGTCGTCCTTGGCATAGACCTGGATGCTCACCTCGCCGCCCACGGATTCGAGCAGCGCCGCGGCGCCCTCCGGGTCGTAGCCGATGTGATCGGCGTAGTTGGCTTCCCACTCCGGATTCCAGGACTCGGTTTGCTCGGGCAGCCAGTACCACATGACCGCGATCTCGGCCTCGCCCCCGAAGAAAGCTTCGTTGAGGGCGTCCCGATCGATCGCCTTGTTGGCTGCCAGGCGGATGTCCCGGTTGCACCAGGGGCTGTCGGGGAACTTGCGCTCACCGCTCACGAACACCTCCGCCGCGGTCAAGCCGGGCTGGGGTGGTTCGATGTAGTAGCAGCCTTCCAGCGCCAGGCCGTAGCGACGACCGGGCAGTGTGGACAGGATCACCGACATGCCCTGAGCCTCGGCCTCGTCCCCAAGCTCTTGGGGAAGATCGGTCATGTGGATCTCTCCCGCCAGCAGGGCCGACAGACGGGTGGCGTTCTCGCCGATGTAGCGGTACTCGATCTCCTGGAACTCACCGTTCTTGCGCCAGTGCTCGTAGGGAACCCGCTCGAAGACGACGTTCTGTCCGGCCGTCCGCTCCACGAACTGATAGGGGCCGGTGCCGGCGATGGGCGCCTCGTCCATGGTCGGGGATGCCGGAGAACCTCCACCGCGCGACTCCCAGTCGGCCTGGCTCTTGATGACGGCACCGGCGGCGCCGTAGCTGAGGCCCTCGAAGAACGAGTAGCTCAGCCCCTCTCCCACATGGAAGATGACCGTGTAGTCGTCGACGATCTCGAACTCCTCGACCGCGTTTCTGACGGCTTCGGCAACTCCGGACAGGGCCCCGGCCGGCTCGATGAGGTCGGTCAGGGAGAAAACCACGTCGGCTGCAGTCATCTCACCGAAGTCGTTGTGGAACTGCACCCCCTGGCGGAGATGGAACGTCAGCTGGTCGCCGGCCTCGTTGAGCTCCCAGCTTTCGGCCAGCATTGGAGTCCACTGGGCGGTCTCGGGATCGACCGCGATCAGGTTCTCGTACATGGGCTTGAGCTGGTACTCGTCGTTGGGTTGGATGTCCCGGTTGGGGTTGTTCGACTCGCCCTGTTCCGGTGGCGGAACCCCGAAGACGAGCCGGGTGACTTCTTCGCCGCCTCCCCCCTCTTCCGGGGCTGTGGTGGTCGGGGCGGCAGTGGTCTCGGTTTCCCCGCCCGCCGTGGTCGTCGTCGCTGTCGTCTCTGTAGGTTCTGCGGACGTGCAGGCTGCTGCCACCATGGCCAGGCACAGCAATACCGCCAGCGCCCTCAAACCTGAGGGGTTAGATCGCAAACGTACCTCCTCTGTCCGGCGGAAATTATCATTGATCAACTATCGTCGCAAGCGAATCGGACCCGATCGACCAGGAGAAAGTCTGAATGCCAGGAGAATCCGCCATTTACCAGCGTTTTGAGGGGAAAACCGTCCTCGTCACCGGAGCCGGGACCGGGTTCGGCAGCACAATCGCATTCCGGGCCGGCCAGGAGGGTGCCCGGGTCGGGATTCACTACAACCGGTCGCGGGACGGGGCGGAAGCCACCGCAGGACGGGTCCGGGGCCTGGGCGCGGAGGCAGCGGTTTTCCTGGCGGACATCAGTTCCTGGGATGCGGTCAAGGCCATGGCCAAGCAGGTTTTCGAGGAGTTCGGTCGTCTCGACGTGTTGGTCAACAACGTTGGCGATGTTGCGTCAGAACAGATGTCCTGGCGGGACGTCACCCAGGAGTCGATCGATCGGGTCCTCGATGTCGATGTCAAGGGAACGCTCTACATGATGCACGAGTTCGGGTCGCGGATGCTCGACCAGGGCGGTGGTTCCATCATCAATATCGGTTCAACGGTGATCGTGCGCGGGAGCCCACGGGCACCGCAGTACGCCGCCGGCAAATACGGCGTGCTCGGCCTCACCAAGTCCTACGCCAATGCCTTCGCCCCGACTGTGCGAGTGAATGCCTTCGCTCCGGGCTTTATGGAAACCGAGGCGACGGTGTCCCGCGACGATTGGCAGACCGGACGCAGGGAGAAGCTGATCGCGGCAACGCCGGCCGGCCGGATCCCTCCACCCGAGGACCTGGCGGCGGCGGCGCTGTTTCTCGCCACCGAGGATGCCGCCCACATGATCGGGACCTACCTGATCGCCGACGGCGGCTACAGCATGGTCGGGGCGTAAACCTCGACGCGTCGTTTCGGCCCCACCCGGGACCAATTCCTCTACACGGGCAACCCTGGATCGGTAACCATTGAGCCGTATCTAGGGAAAGGACCGGCATGGCTGCCGTCGACATCTTCCGAAGTGAAGCTCCCGATCGGGTCGGGGCTCAGCGCCGGCGGGTTAGGAACTTCGCCGCGGCATTGGCGGCCTGCTCATCGGTTATCTACTTCTTGATCGGCCTGCGGGTCGTGAACGTGATTCAGAACCCGGAAGAGCAGGTCGGCTTCGGCTTTGCGGCCGGTGTCGGGTTCGCCATCGCCGCATTGCTCATCCTGTCGGTCGACCAGCGGGCCCTCTGGGTGGCCGGGGCGGTGCTGCAGGCCCTGATCATCTTCATGTACTTCACCCTGGCAGCCGAGCGGATTCCTGAATTCGAGGTGTGGGGAATTCTGCTCCGGGTCGTGCAGATTCCCCTGCTAGGGGTAATCGCCTACCTGGCGATCCGACCCCGTGGACACGCCAGACACGCCAGGGTCCCGGCCGTCCGGGTGGGAGGTATGGCGCCATGACGATCACGAGACGAACACCGATGGCCCCGACCACCAGAGATCTGGCCCGGCGGTCGGGTTATGTAGTTGCGATCGCAGTCAATGTGGTGATGTTGTACGTCGTCAACAATCTGCTGGCGTGGGACATCCTGCCGTTTCTGACTTCCGACTTCGGTCGGGTCCTGTGGCTGATCGACATCTCCCTGCTGGCCACGATCGTGGTCAACTTCATCTACGTCGCCTACGACCAGAGTTGGTTCCGAGCACTCACTCAGGTCGGGTTGAACCTCATCAGCCTGGTGGTGGCGGTCCGGATGTATCAGGTGTTCCCGTTCGACTTCTCAGGTTCGGGCTTTGATTGGACCCAGATCGCACGGGTGGTGATCATCTTCACCATCCTCGGAACCGCCATCGGCGCCGTCGTCGAAGCCGTCAAGCTCGCTCGCGCAGCCGCGAACCTAAGGTTATAGGCTGCGGAAACCGCCGCTGATTGCCTTCAGATGTTCCCCGTGTAGTTCTCGAGGACAACTTCCCAGCCGCCTTCATAACTCTCGCGGAGTTCCTCGGCTTCGGCCCCGAAGCGTTCCCAGCCGTAGTGCTCGAGCGTCACCCGCGTCCCTCCCTCGACCGGGGAGAAGCTGACCTCGAGAGTTGAGGCAGCAACCGGGTCGATTCGAGGATGCCAGTTCAGCACGAACCGATGCGGTGGGTCCCACTCCGTGACCTCGGCCCAGATGTGCTCGCCCCCCGCAGCCGTGAGTTCCACGACCACTCCGCCCACTCCGGTCTCGAAGCGTATCCCGACGGCATCGGCGCCTGCGATCGAATGAGTGGTCAACGGCCACCACTCTCCCGCTCGCTCAGTGAAGAGGGTGAACGCGCGATCGGCTTCGATGGGGACCACCCGCGTCTTGACTACGGGGTGAAGGCGATGAGATGTCGTCACGATTTGCCTGCCTCTCTTCTTGCTGCTTCTTCGAACGTGTCGAGAACCTGTTCCCACTGATCGTCGACCCAGCGCCGCAGTTTCTCGAGTCCGGTCGGGTTCACGGTGTAGATCCTCCGGGTGCCATCCATCGATGCCTGCACCAGTCCGGCCCCGGCCAGCACCTTCAAGTGTTGGGAAACCGCCGGGCGACTGATCGGCAGCTTTTCGGCCAGGGCGCCAACCGGGCGCGGCTGCTTTCGCACCAGTTCGAAGACCTTGCGCCTGGTCGGGTCGGCCAATGCCGAGAGCTGTGCCGTGGGGTCCATCGGCGCTATCGTAAGTGAATACTTACGGTAAGTCAAGACTTACCGTAAACACCTGCCGTGTCGCTATCCCATGGTCACCCGGACCTGGTGGGTGGCGCCATCGTCGACCAGGATGAGCTCGGAGTCAGGGGGAAGCTCGACCCCGTCGAGGGCCAGGGCGACAACTCCCTTGGTGGCTCCGTTGGGGTTGGTCACCTGGACTTCATAACGAGACGCGTGGTACCGAAACGCGATCTCGAAACCTCGCCAGGCCCTCGGAATGCAGGGGTCGATGACCAGCCTGGTGCCCCGGAGACGAAAGCCCAGGATCCACTCGACCCCGGCTCGGTACATCCAGCCGGCCGAGCCCGTGTACCAGGTCCAGCCTCCCCGACCGACGTGGGGTGCCTCCGAGTACACGTCGGCCGCCGCGACATAAGGCTCGACCCGGTACCTATGAATTCCTGCCCGGGTGCTGGCGTGATTGATCGGGTTGAGCAATCCGAACAACTCGCCCGCCCGATCACCGTCGCCGAGTGTTGCGAACGCGATCACGCACCAGATGGCGGCGTGCGTGTACTGCCCGCCGTTCTCGCGAACGCCGGGCAAGTAACCCTTGATGTAACCGGGATCGACCTCCCAGCTGTCGAACGGTGGCGTGAAAAGGCGAACCAGGCCGTCACCACGATGCACCAGGTAGGCCTCGACCGACGCCATCGCCCGCCTGGCCCGGTCGTCGGGGGCGCCGCCGTGGATCACGGCCCAGGATTGTGCGATCGAGTCGATCCGGCACTCGGGGTTGACCGACGACCCGAGGGGCGTGCCGTCGTCGAAGAATGCCCGCCGGTACCAATCGCCGTCCCACGCCTCCCTTTCGAGGCTCTCCCGCAGCAGAAGGGCGGTCTGGCGCCAGGCAGTGGCGATACTCGACTTCCACAACGCGTCGGCGATGTCGGCGAATCGGCGTAGATTCGCCTCCAGGAACCACCCGAGCCAGACACTCTCGCCGCGGCCTTCGCGCCCGACCCGGTTGAAGCCGTCATTCCAGTCGCCGGTCCCGATCAATGGCAGTCCGCGCCGACCGAGCATGGTGGAAGCTCGATCGAGGGCGCGCCGGCAATGATCGAAGATGGTTCCCTCGTTGGGGGAGCGCTCGGGAGTGAAGTAGACCTCGTCTTCGCCCGGCTCCAGTTTGGCTCCGCGCAGGTACGGCACCACCTCGTCGAGCACGTCCATGTCACCGGTGACCTCCACGTAATGGGCGACGGCGTAGGGAAGCCACAGGTAGTCGTCCGAGATCCGTGTGCGCACCCCTTTCCCGGAGGGAGCGTGCCACCAATGAAGCGCATCGCCTTCCTCGAACTGATGCGCGGCTGCTCGCAACACGTGCTCCCGGGCGACGTCGCGCATCGGAGCAACCAACGCCATCACGTCCTGCAGCTGATCGCGGAAACCAAAAGCGCCGCCCGCCTGATAGAAGGCGGTCCGGGCCAACACCCGGCAAGCGAGAGTCTGATACAGAAGCCACTGGTTGATCATCAAATCGAATGAGCGATCCGGCGTCTTGATCCGGAGTGCCCCGAGGATGTCATTCCATTTCGTCGCCACCTCGGCCTTGACAGCCTCGGTCGTGTCCTGGCGGTAGCGCTCGATCAGCGCCCGGGCCTCGTCGAGATCCTGGCCCTGGCCGAGAACGAAGGTCACCTCGATCTCCTCGTGGGGAGCAAGCACCACGCTGCGCTGAATCGCCGCACACGGGTCGAGACCCGCCCCGACTGCTCCGGACAGGCCTTTGTTTCTCTGCAGGGCGGCAGGTTGGTCGACGCTGCGGTGCCGTCCGAGGAACTCGGATCGGTCGCAGGTGGAGGTGACTCCGTCTCCGACGCCGAAATCGGCGAAGGCGACTCGTTTCCCGAAGTCTACGTTCCAGGGATTGCGAGCCAGCAGCGCCCCGGTCTTCTCATCGCGCTCGGTCACGATCTCGGTCGTAGAGATCGATCTCGTGGTCCCGAGCACCCACTCGACGTACGCCGTCACCGACAGCCGGCGCCGTCGTCCGGTCAGGTTGCGAAGCCGCAGCCGAGAGATCTTGACCGGATCCTCGAGCGGCACTGTCTGGTGGAGATGAAGGGCGATGCCCCGGGCCGTGTGTTCGAACTCGGAGTAGCCGGGTCCGTGCCGGGCGAGATACGCAGTCCCGTGGTCTCTGATCGGCAGCGCCGTCGGACCCCAGACCTCCCCGCTCTCTTCGTCCCTGACGTAGAGGACCTCGCCGGGGCGATCCGACACGGGATCGTTGGACCATGGAGTGAGCTGGTTCTCACGGCTGTTCTCCGACCAGCTGTATCCCGAACCGGACTCGGATACGCAGAATCCGAAGTCGGCGTTGGCCACGACGTTGATCCACGGTGCCGGCGTCCACTGGCCCTCACCCAGAATCACCACATATTCGCTCCCGTCGCCCGCGAAGCCGCCGAGTCCGTTGTGGAATTCGAGTTCGGGCCGGGGCTGACGACCGTCGGTCTGGTCCACCTCCGGTGGTCGAGGTCGCAGCAGGGGTGCCAGCGGCTCGGGAGGCCGGCGAGCCAGTTGGTCGGCGAGCGTTCCGTGATGGCTGAGTAGAACCGCCCGCGCCGCGGCCTGCAACGTCATGCGGTCGGCCGGTGTGAGCAGCGGGCCGTTGAGGACGAAAACCCTCCCGTCGGGCGCCTGCCCGATCCCGTGGCCCGCCTCCCTGATCAGCTCCTCGATGGCCTGTTGGAGATCCTCGACATAGGACCCGGGCTTTTCGTTGATGATTACCAGGTCGGCGAGTATTCCTTTCATCCGCCAGTACTCCTGGGCTCGAAGCAGGTCGCGGACCAGGCCTCGCTCTTCGGGTTGGTCGATCCGCACCAGCACAATGGGAAGGTCCCCCGAGATCCCGTGCTTCCACAGTCCGGCCCGGCTCACCTGCTCGAGGTCGTTGGGGCCGAGCGGACTGCGTTGGGCGGGATCGGAGTAGATGAGTTTGCCTGCCAACTGTTGAAAGACGTGGGCCTGATCGGGATCGATTCGAAGGTGGTGCAGTCGGACTTGAGCCTGAGTCCAGGCCAGGGTCAGACTCCGTTCGAACACTGCCGGATCTGAGTACTTGTCGATCAGGTCGAGGGCGTCGGTCCGGGTGCGGGCGACCACCGTGGTGAAGTCGAGGTGAGCGGTCGAGCCGGGCTGAACTCGCACTTTGCGCCTCAGGCTGAAGATGGGATCGAGGACGCGGCCCACCGAGTTCGACAACGGACGATCGATCGCGGCCGCCCGGTGGATCTGGTTGCCCCGTCCGAGGAAGCGGGCCCGATCAGTTTCGTATTGGAGGCCGCCCACCGCCTGCCCGGTCACGGCGAGGACGTGACCGACCCACACTCGTTCTTCCTCGACCGATCGTGGGCGGCGGGTGGCGAGGAGGGCGTCGTGACCGGCCACCGATTCGGTCTGAACGAAGAGGTTGGAGAAGGCCGGGTGGGCGGCGTCAGCCCGGGCCGACGCCAGAACCAGTTCCGCGTACGAAGTGACCTCGATCTCCCGCGGCTCGGTGCCGAGGTTCGTCAGACTCACGCGCCGTACCTCGGCGTCGTCCTCCTCTGAAACGACCACGGTCAGAGCGGTAGCGATGGTGCCATCGCGACGGGAGATCTCGACCTTGTCTTCGGTCAGCGCCACGTTGTAGGAGTCGGGTTCGACCAGAGTCGGCTGGTATCCGGCCGACCAGGCCCGGCCGGTCTCGGCCTTCACGAGGAAATAGGTGCCGAAGTTGTCGCGAGTGGGATCTTCCCGCCAGCGGTTGACGGCCAGGCCTTCCCACTGGCTGTAGCCCGAACCGGCCGCAGTGACAACGCTGGTGAAGCGTCCGTTCGAGAGGACGTGGGTGACCGGGACCGGCCCGTGCGGGGAGGCGATGCGGCGGACGGCACCTTTGGCCTCTTCCAGCGGATGCGCAGCTTCGGCTACCTCTTCGGCGCGGGGGCGTGCCACCTCGAGGTCGCGGGGAACCCTTTCGTGGAGCAACAACTCGGCGGCCCGCACCGCCGGCTCGGCGTGGAACAAGTCTCGGACGAAGCCGTTGAAGATGACATTGGTGACGGCGACCAGCGACATCGCCTGGTGGTGAGCCATGAACGCCCGCACCAGAACCGGCTCGCCACTCTCCGGCAGACGGGACGGCGTGAAGTCGAGAGCTTCGTAATAGCCAAACGTGCCCAGCGCTCCGAGCCCATCGAGGCGCGCCAGGTTGGCCACCGCCAGTCGAGGCTCGACCATCGCTGCCAGCATCGTCGCGTAGGGAGCAACCACCAGGTCCTCGCTGAGGCCGCGTTCGAAACCGAGCCCGGGAACTCCGAAGGCCTGGTATTGGTAGACGAGCCGGACATCGCGAGCGGAATAGGCGGCCTCGGAGATCCCCCACGGGACCTGACGGTCGTTGCCGTACTCGATCTGACGGCGGACGACGGCCCGATAGGTCGTGTCGAGGATGCTCTCGGGAGGCGACCGCATCACGAGAAGCGGCATGAGATATTCGAACATGGAGCCCGACCACGAGATCAGAGCGGCGTCCGCTCCCATGGGAGTCATGGACCG
>DATEEG010000156.1:0-5414 GCA_035281305.1 Acidimicrobiia bacterium
AGTCCCATCACCAGGAATTCCCTCATCATGATCACAAGTGCGGCCCAGATCGAGACGCGGCCGATCGACGTCAGCGCCAGAAGAGCGCCGGTGACCAGGAGCTTGTCCGCCGTCGTGTCGAGAAACGCACCGAGCACAGACTCGACGTGCCAGCGCCGGGCCAGGTAGCCATCGAGGAAGTCGGTGATGGCGGCCAGGGCAAACAGCGCTGCGGCATAGCCCAGCGCATGCTCGAAGCGGTCCTGCGATCGGGTCAACGCCATGACGATCGGGACCACCAGGACCCGGCCAATGGCCAACCAGTCAGGGAACGAAATGACAATGCTCCTTGGAGACCGCAACGACAGGTGGGGAGACGGATCTTACCGCCAGGGGTTGGTGAAACCAGCCGCCCCTAATCTGGACGAAATGTCCTCGCCCCCTGACGGCTGGACCCGGGCCGAGCATCTCGGGTTGCTGGCCGACGGGAGCCGCTTCGACGTCCTCGTGATAGGAGGCGGCGTAACCGGTTGCGGAACCGCTCTCGACCTCGCCGCCAGGGGCCTAAGGGTCGCACTGGTCGAGCAGCACGACATCGCCGCCGGCACCTCGGGGAGGTCGACCAAGCTGTTCCACGGCGGCATCCGGTACCTCCCGCAGTTCCAGTTCCAACTGGTCGCCGAAGGCCTGCGGGAACAGGAGGTCCTCGCCCGAATTGCGGACTACCTGTTCGAGTCTCTCGAGTTCGTGGTTCCCGTCTATGCGCACATCGGTCTGGCCGACGCTCCCCCCTGGGCCGCCAAGGGACGGCGGGCTTCGCTGGCTCTACGAGCGGGACTGGTTCTCTACGACCTCCTGGGCGGCTTCGACCGGCCCGGTTCCCGCCATCGGCGGATCTCGGTAGAGGAATTGCTCCAGGACATCCCCAACCTCAGGTCCGATGGCCTCCGATCCGGATTCGTCTATTCGGATGCCCAGACCGACGACTGCCGATTGGTGGTCGCCATTGCCAGGACCGCGGTTGACCGCTTCGGGGCGGTGGCCGTAACCCGGGCCAGGGCAAACGCGGTCACCTCCGTGAAAGACGGCTACATCGTCACCGTCCAGGATCTGATCTCGGGCGAGGAGTTCGGGGTGGAGTCCAGGGCGGTGGTTCTGGCGACGGGCGCGTTCCCGGCCCCGTCCTGCGATGGATCGCCCCAACTACCCGTCATCGTTTCCAAAGGAGCCCACCTCGTCGTCAAGAAGGAGCAGGTCGGCCTCGGCGAGCGCGCCATCGTCCTGCCTCGCACAGATGACGGGCGCGTGATGTATATCGTCCCGTGGGCAGAGCATGCGTTGATCGGAACCACCGATACGCCCTACGGGGGCGACCTGGCCCATCCGGCGGCCGACCCATCCGACATCGACTATCTGATCAGGCATGTGGATCGATACCTGGACGTTGGCTTGTTTCAACCGCTTTCGACGTTTGCCGGACTGAGGGCCCTGGCGGACGACGGGTCGGGCGACACCTCCCAGGCCTCACGCGAGCACGTCATCGCCGAACCGCGGCCGGGATACGTTCAAGTCGCAGGCGGCAAGCTAACCACCTACCGGCGGATCAGCGCCGATGCCGCCAGCCTCGTCGCCAGGCGGCTTCGAGTACCGGTGAAATCGTCGACCAAGCACCTTCTCCTGTCGGGGGCGGGTGGGAGAAACCCGATCGTCCGGGGCGTCGATGATGCGACTCGGACTCGGTACCGACGGTACGGCTCCAACGCGGACGAGATCACCGCCATCGCCGCCAGCCGTCCGGACCTCGACGTGGTCCTCGCCGACAATCGGACCATCCTGGCCGAAGTGGTCCATGCCTGCCGACGGGAATCGGCAGTCTCGATTTCGGATGTCACCCTGCGTCGAACCCGGCTGGGATGGCTCTCCCTCGACCATGGCCGCAAGGACCAGCACGCGATCGCGGCAGTCATGGCCGGAGAACTCGGCTGGAGCGAAGCCGAGATCAATCGTCAGATCGAAGCCCACGAAGCAGAACTCACCGCCGAAGGTCTGTAGTACGGCTCAGACCCAGTCGAAGGTCCGCGTGACTGCCTGTTGCCAGCGGGTGTACAGCCATTGCCGGCGGTCCTCGGTCATTCGCGGTTTGAATCGCCGGTCCTCGACCCAATTGGCCCTGAGATCGTCGAGAGAGTCCCAAACGCCTTCGGCCAGACCGGCCGCATACGCCGCGCCAAGGGCGGTGGTTTCGGCGACGAAGGGCCGAATTACCGGCACGCCGAGGATGTCCGCCTGAAACTCCATGAGCAGCTCGTTGTAGACCATTCCTCCATCCACCCTGAGTTCGGTCAGGGCCACGCCGGAATCGGTCCGCATCGCCTCGAGCACTTCCCGCGTCTGATACGCCGTTGCTTCGAGGGCTGCTCGGGCAATGTGTCCCTTATTCGCGAAGCGAGTCAGCCCGACGATCAGGCCCCTGGCGTCCGACCGCCAATAGGGAGCGAAAAGCCCGCTGAAGGCAGGTACGAAGTACACGTCTCCGTTGTCCTCAACTGTTCTAGCCAGGGCCTCCACTTCTGCGGAAGCCGTGATCAAACCGAGGTTGTCGCGCAACCACTGGATCAAAGATCCCGTCACCGCGATGGACCCCTCGAGCGCATAAACGGGATGCTCGTCACCGATCCGATAGGCGACGGTGGTCAACAGTCCGCTCTTCGAAGCAATTACCTCTTCGCCGGTATTGAGCAACATGAAGCAACCGGTGCCGTAGGTGTTCTTCGCCGATCCGGAATCGAAACAGGTCTGGCCGAACAGGGCAGCCTGTTGATCTCCGAGTATGCCGCTGATCGGAACGCCTTCCAGTTCGTCGACGCCATGCGCGACTCGGGCAGAGGAGGGGACGATCTCAGGAAGAAGGGAGGTCGGAACCCCCATGGCTCCACAGATGGCGTCGCTCCAACGCAGGGCTCGGAGATCCATCAGCATCGTTCGGGAGGCGTTGGTGACATCGGTGACGTGGCGACCCCCGGTCAGGTTCCAGACGACCCACGAGTCGATTGTGCCGAAACAGAGTTCGCCTCTCTCCGCCCGGGCCCGCAGATCCGCGTCATTCTCCAGCAACCATGCGATCTTGGGACCCGAGAAGTATGTGGCAAGCGGCAATCCCGTCTCGGACCGAAATCGATCGATCCCGATCGCGCCACCGAGACGCTCACACAGTTCGGCAGTCCGGGTGTCCTGCCAGACGATGGCGTTGGAAACCAGCCGACCGGTCTTTCGGTCCCAGACGACGGCCGTCTCGCGTTGGTTGGTGACACCTACCGCCGCCAGACCCGACGCTGTGATTCCGGCATTGGCTAAAGCGGTGCCGATCACCCGGTGGACCTTGTCGATGATCTCAACCGGGTCGTGCTCCACCCAGCCTGGCTTCGGGAAGATCTGGGTGTGTTCTTCCTGCGCAATGCTCACGACCCTGCCAGCCCGGTCGAAGACCATGAAACGGGTGCTGGTGGTCCCCTGATCGAGTGCTCCGACCAGCGGCCCGGTCATCGCCGGCGGGTCATGGCAGCGGCCCCATCATGGGAGGGCGGCGAATAGATCCACCGCGTTCCCGGCAGGGTCCAGGACGGTTGCATAACGCTGGCCCCAGGGCGCGTTGAACGGGGCCAGGTAGGACGGGGCTCCGGCGGCTACCAGTTCGGCGTAAAGGCGGTTTACCTCGGCCGGATCATCCAACAGGAACGCGAGCGCCACCCGATGACTTCCGGCCGGAGTCTCCCAGGGAGAGTGGGCTTTGACCCATTCCTCGGTATCGAACATGAGCCGCACACCGCTCGGGTTCACAGCCTCGACGTGCCCCTCGGCTTCGCTTCCGGTCGGAAACTCCAACCCCAGCTTTCGGTAGAAGTCGATGGCGGCGCCCATATCACTGACGATCAGACCAATTGCATCCAGGCGTGGCATCACGGCATTGTGCCAGAAGGCGCGCTGGCACAACCCCGGCCCGCCAGGTTGGAATTGGCCCTGTCAGGTGCTCTCGAGGCGCCGGTGGGCTGCCATTTCCTGGGCTCGGGCCGGGTCTTCGAGCCAGCGCATGACCACATCGGCGCCGTCTTCGACCATGTGATCCACCTCCGGGCGCTCGTTCTTGGTGAATCGCTTGAGGACGTGCTGGGCGGGATCCTGATTGCCGGGAGGTCGCCCGACCCCGAGCTTGAGCCTCCAGAAGTCCTTGGTGCCGAGGTGCTGTTCGAGCGAACGAATCCCGTTGTGGCCGCCGCTGCCACCGGCCTTCTGGAGTCGGAGACGGCCGAAGGCGAGATCGATGTCGTCATGCATGACGAGCATTTTTTCGGAGTCGACCTTGTAGTAGGAGCGAAGTGAGCCAACCGCTCGACCGGAGTCGTTCATGAAGGTATTGGGTGATGCGAGAACCAGGTCACGACCCGGGGCGGCGGCTATCTCCGAGCGGACTCGCAGCGGGCCTCTCTTGAGCTTGGCGTCGAACCGACCGGCCAGAGCCACCAGCACCTCGTAACCGAGATTGTGTCTCGTCCCCTGGTACTCGGACCCGGGATTGCGAAGGCCGACGATCAGACGCACCGACTACTCGGAGTCGTCGGCTTCTTCCCCGGCGCCCTCTTCGGTCTCGGCACCCTCTTCGCCCTCCGCGACCTCGGGGACCTCTTCGACCTCGGCCACCGGAGTGGACACGGTGACGAGAAGGTCTTCGGGGTCATCGAGGATGACAACGCCCTCGATGGCCGGAAGGTCCCGAACCCTGATGTCGTCGTTGATGTTGAGGTGGCTCACGTCGACCTCGATGAACGCCGGGATCTCGGATGGCAACGCTTCGATCTCGACCTCATTCTTGATCGGGCTGAGGATGCCTCCCTCTTTGACGCCGGGAGGATTCCCGACGAAATGGAGGCTGACCTCGGCCTGAACCGTTTCGGTCAGGGACACCTGGACGAAGTCGACATGTCGAAACAGGGGCCGGTAGGGGTGGCGATCGATGACCCGGACGAGGGTCGGGATCCCGGCGGAGTCGTCGATCTCGAGGTTGATCAGAACGTTGAACCCGGCATCGGTGTGGAAAGCAACGCTGAGATCGTGGTGGTCGACGGCCACATGCTTGGGTTCGGTGCCCCGGCCGTAGACAACGGCAGGGACCATGCCCTCGCGGCGAAGCCGGCGCGAGGCGCGGCTGCCAAGTTGGCGCCCGGTGGCGGCCTTGAGGGTGTACTGAGCCATGGAAAAGTCTCCTGAGAAGAGAGGGGAAGCGGGAGGAATTGTAACCGGTCCCGGACGCCAGGCGGAAGACGGAAGACGGAAGGCGGAAGGCGGAAGGCGGAAGGCGGAAGACGGAAGGCGAAGACGGAAGACGGAAGGCGGAAGACGGAAGACGGAAGACGGAAGACGGAAGGCGAAGACGGAAGGCG
>DATEEG010000157.1:0-5151 GCA_035281305.1 Acidimicrobiia bacterium
GTGACCAAGGCGCTCGTCGTCTTGGGCGCCACCGGGTCGGTGGGCCGCCAGACCTTGGAAGTGGCGGCCGAACTCGGATACCGGGTCGTAGGAATAGGTGCCAGGACTCCGGGGCCGGAAATGGCCGCGTTGGCCAAGGCACATCCCGATGCCGATGTCGCGGTCGCGGGTGGATCCCGGGACGAGAGGCATGACTTTGCATCAGGTCTAGCCGGACGCAAGGTCGAGTTCGGGTCCGAAGCTCTCACCGCCCTGGCCGAGACTCCCGGGACCATCGTCATGAATGCCGTCGTCGGCGTCGCCGGCCTTCCCCACACGTTGGCGGCGCTCGGTGCCGGCAACCGGCTAGCGCTGGCCAACAAGGAGTCGTTGGTGGCGGCCGGACCACTCGTCAGGGCGGCCCTCGACCGGGGAGGCGAGCTGATCCCCGTCGATTCCGAGCACTCCGCTCTGTTCCAGTGCCTGATCGGAGAGCAACCAGAAGGCGTCCGGCGGGTGATTCTCACGGCCAGCGGCGGGCCGTTCCGGGGCTGGGGACAGGACCGCCTCGAATCAGTGACTCCCGATCAGGCGCTGAGCCATCCGAACTGGGTGATGGGTAGGCGCATCACGGTCGACTCGGCGACCCTCGTCAACAAAGCTCTCGAGGTCATCGAAGCCCACTACCTGTTCGATCTCGAGTTCGACCGCATTGCAGTAGTAGTTCATCCCCAGAGCGTCGTCCATTCGATGGTTGAGTTCTGCGACGGCTCTTTCAAAGCCCACCTCGGGCCCCCGGACATGAGAATCCCGATTGCTTTCGCCCTGACCCATCCCTCGCGGGGACGTTCCCTGGTGGAGCCCTTCGTTTGGCCGGGCCAGGCGCTGACCTTCGAGGAGCCTGACCTCGCGGGCTTCCCGGCACTGGGGCTCGGCTACGAGGCCGGCCGCCGGGGCGGCTCGGCTCCGGCCGTCTTCAACGCTGCCGACGAGGTCGCGGTCGAAGCGTTCTTGCAGGGCCGACTGGGTTTCAACGGGATCCCCCGGATCATCGCTGGAACCATCGACACGGTTCCTGACGTCCAATTGTCCAGTTTGGAGGACGTCATCGAAGTCGATCGTGAGGCTCGGACTGCGGCCGCGGCGCTGATCGCCGGGGCTTGTTGATGGACGCATACCCGCAAGTGGTCGGTAGCGTTATCGAACCGCCTCGTGTACGTGACATAGGAAGGCCCTGAGTGCTCGGTGGAATCGGCGGAATCGTCGCCATCATCTTTTTCGTGACCGCTCATGAATTCGGTCACTTCCTGGCCGCCAAAGCGGTCGGGATCAAGGCGACCGAGTTCTTCTTTGGATTCGGACCGAGGCTCTGGTCATTCCGGCGGGGTGAGACCGAATACGGGCTGAAGTTGTTGCCACTCGGTGGTTACGTTCGTGTGGTCGGCATGAATCCGTTGGAGGAGATCGATCCGGCTGATGCGGGCCGAACCTACCGCGAGAAGGCGTTCTGGAAGAAATCGGTCGTAGTCCTGGCGGGCGTCGGGATGAATTTCCTCATCGCCTATTTGATGTTCTTCGGCCTCCTCCTCTCCGAAGGCATCTCGGACCTCTCGACCAGCATCGACGAAGTCGTCGCGACCTTCGATGACGGTCGCCCGACTCCGGCTGCGCTGGCCGGACTGCTGCCGGGGGACCGGGTGGTGGCGGTGGACGGCCAACCCACACCCGATTGGGTCGCGGTCTCGGCCGCCCTCGGCAGTCGGCCGGGCGAGACCATCCCTCTCACCATCGAACGCAACGGGGCCGAGGAAGTCGTCACGGTCACGCTCGCCTCGAGGATCAACCCCGAGACGGGTGAAACGATCGGTTTCCTCGGTGTGGCACCGGGCATCGTCGAACGCTCCGTCGGAGTGTGGGAGGCCGGGGGAGAAGCGGGTCGGCAGCTGGGCTTTGCGGTCTCGTCGACTTTTCAGGTCCTCGGCAGAATCGTCCACCCCGACACTCTCGCTCGATTGGCCGGGGCGTTTGTAGGCAACACCGACGTGCCTGACGACATCAGGCCGGTCAGTCCCATCGGGGTCATCAACATCGGCAGCCAGGTCGACGATCTTGGCATCGTCCCCTTCCTCATTCTCCTGGCGTCGGTGAACGTGATGCTGGCAACCCTCAACGTTCTGCCTCTGTACCCCCTCGACGGTGGGCACTTCGCGGTTGCTCTCTACGAGAAGATCACTGGCCGTCAGGTCAACATCAGGGTGCTGGCTCCCGTCGCCGCCTTGGTGATCGTCCTCTTCGGCTTTCTCGGCCTGGTCGGCATCATTCTCGACATCGTGAATCCCATCGATATCTAGGGGCTTTCCGGCCAGGCACCTCCGAGCGGTGCCGGATTCTGCCCAATCCCGATTACCTTTGATGCTGTGATACCCCGGCGCCAGTCTCGTCAACTCATGGTTGGTTCAGTGCCCGTCGGTGGTGGCGCTCCAATCACCGTGCAGTCGATGTGCACAACGAAGACGGCCGACGTCGATGGCACCCTGGCCCAGGTTTACGCCCTTGCCGGCGCCGGAGCCGACATCGTCCGCATCACCTGCAACGACGTCGATGCCGCCCAGGGCCTGGCCGAGATCATCCCCCGATCGCCCGTTCCGATCATCGCCGACATTCACTTTCAATACCGGCTGGCCCTTGCCGCGATGGAGGCGGGGGTTCAGGGCCTGAGGCTCAATCCCGGGAACATCCGCAAAGAAGACCAAATCAAAACGGTGGCTCGTGAAGCCAAGGACCGCGGGATTTCGATCCGGATCGGCGTGAACGCCGGGTCCCTGGACAAAGATCTCCTCGACCGGTTCGGCGCCCCGGTACCCGAGGCATTGGTGGAATCGGCGCTCACCGAAGTTCGCTATCTGGAGGACGTCGACTTCTTCGACATCAAGATCTCGGTCAAGCACTCGAACGTGCCGTCGATGGTCGAGTCGTACCGACTGTTGGCCGAAGCGGTTCCCTATCCGCTCCACCTGGGGGTAACCGAGGCCGGCCCGCCGCCCGGCGGTTTGATCAAGTCGGTCGCGGGTATCTCGACACTCCTCTTGGAGGGGATCGGCGACACGATCAGATTTTCTCTAACTGCCGATCCGGTCGAAGAGGCCAAGGCCGGGCGCCAATTGCTCGAGTATTTAGGGCTGCGGGAACGGAAGGGCCTCGACCTCATTGCGTGCCCCTCATGCGGTCGGGCCGACGTCGATGTGATCAGGATCGCCGCCGAAGCCCAAACCGCTCTGGAGGCGCTGAACATCCCGATCCAGGTTGCGGTGATGGGGTGTGTGGTCAATGGCCCCGGGGAGGCCCGCGAGGCCGATCTAGGCATCGCCGGCGGCCGCGGCAAAGGGCACCTGTTCGTGAAGGGCCAGGTCATCCGGGTCGTCCCCGAGGCCGACATGGTCTCGGCGTTGGTCGAGGAGGCCAAGCGAATCTCCACCGAGGGAGTGGAGGCCAGGCTGGCCGCGGCCGACTGGGACGCTGCCGCCATCGCCGAAGCAACCCGCGACGAGTTGCTGCAGATTCAGGGTGACGTCAACCGCGTCGAGATCAAGCGCAGAGCCGTGGCCGACACCGCCCAGAGCTAGACCGAAGCCGGGAGTTCGGCTGCGATGAAGGCGATGAGGTCGGCGGCGATCCTCTCCGGTTGCTCCCAGAGCACAACGTGGCCCGTGTCTTCGTAGATCAGAAGTCGTGATCCCGGGATCGCCGCCGAGAGCGCAATTTGGTCTTCACGAAGGAGAAGCTCGTCACGATCGCCCCAGATGATCATCGTCGGTGCGGTGATTCTCCCGATTTGGGTAGGAGGTTTGGCCGTATTCAGGCCCTCGAGTGCCTCCTTCCACACTCGGACCGGCATAGCGATGCCGTCGGCCACGCGGTCGTCCATGTACCAGTCAGGCACGGAATGGAAGCGAGGAAACCACTCGAGCGAGGCGCGCACCCAATCGGGGTCGATCGGGTCGGAGAGTCGGTCCACTTCATCTGCGAAAGCTGGCCGTCCCTCGAGCGTTCTCGGGGATCCCACCAGCACGAGTCCAGCCACGCGATCCGGCGATGTGACAGCGACCTGCTGGGCCACGTACCCGCCGCTCGAGGACCCCAACAGGATGGCGGACTCGATGTCGACAGCGTCCATGAACAACTCGACATCAGAGGCAAAGTCGGCGAGGTGATATCCAGACGAAGGCTTGTCGGCGGAGCCGTGGCCGCGCTGGTCCATTGCGAACGTCCTGAGAGATGGCGGCAACAATGGACGAAGTCGATCGAAACTGCCTTTGCTCTCACCCCAGGCGTGAAGGAGGACGAGAGGTGTGCCCGTGGGGCTTCCCTGTTGAACGTACGGAAGGGTGACACCGTTTGCCAGGCGAGCGGAGCGGACCTCTATGCCCACAGGGGAATGGTAGGCAATGACTCCTACCTGGGCGGTCCGTGGTTTTGGGGTTTGTGGAGTCGGCGGCGGTGGACCGGGGAGGTGGGGTCGATGGTGTAGCCGTGTCCGTGGATGGCGACGTGGTGGTGGTACCAGCAGAGGGTGATGAGGTTGTCGGGGTGGTGGTCGCCGCCGTGTTGTCTTTCTTTGATGTGGTGGGGTTGGAGGCGGTAGCGGCTGTGGCATCCTTCGATCGAACACTGGTTCTGGTCTCGGAAGGCGACGTAGCGGCGGATGGGGCCGGGGATGGCTTCTGCCATATCCGTGCAGGCGAGGGGGTGGTATCCGTCGGTGACGATGAGGCGGATTTTTCCGGTGCAGAGGATCTCGGCCAGGGTGTTGGGTCCGACTCTGGGTCCGGTAGAGACGGATGCTCCCTGTTGTCCGAACGATGCGGCGGCGAGGGTGGCGTCGATGAACACTTCGGCCACTGTCACCGCCCGCCCAGTTCCCGCTCCTGGTTCGCTCCCGCCGGTTCCGGCGGTGAGTGAGTCGAGGCAGAGGGAGGTGAGGGCGTCGGCCCGTCTCTGCCCTTGTCCCTGACCGGGGAGGACCGGAAACTCGGACTCTCTGACCGATAGGGCTTTTTCGATGATGCGGCCGTCGATTCCGGGGAGCTGGCCCCACAGTTTGAAGACCGATTCGTCCAAAGCCGGCTGGATGACCAGATAGCGATATTCGAACACGTCTTGTTCGTCGGTGGG
>DATEEG010000158.1:0-17536 GCA_035281305.1 Acidimicrobiia bacterium
GTGCTTGTCGGGTGACGCCATCGCACTTCGGCTTCCTTCCCGTGTTGGTTTGAATCTGGGGGGAGGGCCGAAGCCCTCCCCTCAGACCCTAAACCGTCAGCCGGTGTTAACGGTGACGGTGGTGAACCCGATCTGTCCGACCCCGTCGCTGTAGGAAACCCCTCCCAGGTACTTCTGTTCAGGCGCCAGCCCGTCCCAGTTGACGGTGACGGCACCGGAGATACCGAGGACGGCCGACCCGGGGGCCGTGATCGTGAGATCGGTGGCGCCGGAACCGTCTACGGGCGTGCCCGACACCAGCCAGTCGAACAACGTGTAATTCGAGTCCGGTCCGTCCGTTTCGAAGCCGTGGACGACCACTATGTAGTCCCCCGCGGCCGGCGAGACGACGTCGACCTGTTCCTCCGAGGTGGCGTTGCCACTGCCTCCCGCGAATGGGAAGCCCGGGCCCGGCCCGAAGACGTACAGGTCGAGGTCGTCGCCGCCATCGGTGAACTCATCGAACAGCGAGAACCGGGCCAGCGCAGTCCCGGCTGGGACGTTCACGACGTGGGTGGTGATCCCCACACCGCTGGCCAGGGCAGTGTTGATGTTGTTGGCCGGATCATCAACGACGGTCCCCGGAATCGTGGTCGGAGCCACAAGTCCATGGGGGGCAGCCGTGAAGGCACCGGTGTAGCCAAAGGCAACGTCATAACCGACCGAACCGGTGGTGCCTGTCCCGAAAACCTCACCGGGCGCTGCCAGTTGCACCGGTCGAACGGCCAGCACACTTCGAACTCGTTGCTGCCCTGCCACCCAGGTCAAGGTCCCGAAGGCGAACTCTCCGAGAGGCGCGGCCGTGCGGGTGAATGTCACCGTGAACGTCTGGCTCTGGCCGGAAGGGATGGACAGGGAGGTCGGCGAGACGGTGACCGTGATGCCCGGCGGGGCCGTCACTCTGGGTGTGAACGTTGCAGCCGGACCAACGTTGGTGACTGTACGCGTCACGGTCTGGCTACCGGCGAGGTCACCGATCGATATGTTGGGCGTGTTCAGGTCGCTCGGATCGATCTCGACCAGAGAACAGTCGGGAATGTCGAGTTGACCGGTTCCACACAGGAAACCCAGATAGTCGTTGAAGCCTGCGTCATAGACGAGGCCCGGGCGCAAAGCCGAGTTCGGTGTGACCTGCCCCGACCCCTCGTCGAATGGGCCGAAGCGCCGGATGTCAACCGCCGTCGTCATCAGGGCCGACTTGACCATGGCCGGGCTCCAACCATGAACGGCGGACATGATCACCGCCGCGATGCCGGCAATGTGGGGGCTGGCCATCGAAGTTCCGGAGAGGAAATCGAAGGTATGCCCGCCGTGATCCGGCGAATACGCCGCCAGGACGTCCACTCCGGGTGCAGTGATGTCCGGCTTGAGGATGTCGCCGGTGGTCGGTCCCCGGGAGGAGAAGTCGGCCACGCCGGGCGCGTCGGCGTCGATTCCTTGAACGCCGGGGGACAGGGAACCAGTCGGGCTGGCACCTGCAACGTACGTCTTGATGGCCGCCCCGGCCACGTTGTCGACGTGGATCGTCGGCACCGCGTGGATGTCGGCGTTGACGGTATTCGGGGTGACATTGGCGAGGACCATCGCCAGACCCCCGGCATCAGCCACAACCTGGCTCTTTTCGACCCGGGGGCTGACCCCGCGATCGCAGACAACCATCTTGCCCGCAGCCTGGCCGGGGTCGATCGATCCCGGGAAGCACAACGCTGCATCCGCTGCGGTCGCTCCGGCCGCCGGGATCGAACCCGAATAGACCATCGGCAACGACGGGGTCCCGGTCGGCTGCAACGAGGCTCCCGCGTAGATCGCCCCGTTACCCAGCGTCAGGTTGGCCGTGAAGGTCCGATCATGAGTCCCGGCCGCGACCGTCGTCAGCCACGGGCTGGGATGGTTAGCCGTCGACGCACCCGGACCGTCGTTGCCGGCGGCAGCCGCCACGAACACTCCCGCATCGGCTGCGAAGAGGAAGGCAACTTCTACCGGATCGAGGAAATTGTCAGTCGCCCCGCTGATCGAGAAGTTGATGACGTCCACCCCGTCGGCTACCGCCTGATCGATGGCGGCGACGGTATCGACGTCGTAGCAACCAGCCTCAGGGTCCTCACCGAAGCCCCAGCAGGCTTTATAGGCCGCGATCCGGGCTCGCGGCGCCATGCCGCTGATGTGACCGATGACCTCGCCGTTTACTTCGACCGGGACTCCCCAGTTCCCTCCAGCCGTGCTGGCCGTATGGGTGCCATGTCCGTCCACATCGAGCGGCGAAACGTACTCGTACGGAATGAGAGCCTTGAGCTCGGCGGCCGTTCCATAACCGGCGTGGTAGAAACGCGCCCCGACCAGCTTGTTGCTGCAGTCACTGGCGTCGAATTGCTCGCCGGGTTGACAGATGCCGCCGAAGCGGATGCTGCCGAACGGAAGGACCCCGGTTCCATCTGGTTTGGCGGCCGGAGTCTCCGAAAACGACGGACTTTCGGGCCGAATCCCCGAGTCGACGACACCGATGATCATCCGGTCACCGAGGAACCTCTGGGACCAGGCGCCATCGCGATCGGACAGACCGAGAAAGTCGGGAGTGCTCATCGTGTCGAGGTGCTGTTTCTCGTTCTCGAAGATCGCCACTACGCCCGGGCTGCGCGCCAGCAACGCGGCTTGCGCTCCGGTCAACACGGCCGCGAACCCGTTGAATGCGACTTCATAGTCGTAGATCTTGGTGCCACCACCCACGGAAGCCAGAGCGGCGTCGTGCCGGCCTCGGAGGTGATCGCGATATGCCCGCACATGGGGAGCGTTCCCGTCGATTCTCGTTCCGGGTGCAGGCCTGGTGGCCGCCAAGCCTGCCGTACCGCCGCGATATGACCCGGCCGGCTCCTCTGACATCATGACGATGTAGGTGCGGGCACCACGGTCGAAGCCCTCGAACTCATCACCGGGTACCTGTAGTGGTGCTTGTTGAGCTACCGCTGAGGCGCTTCCAACCAGCATCAGAAAGGCGACGGCAACGCTGAAGACGCGCTGCCTGCTCTTTCGTTTTTGCATCATCCCTCCGATCTTGGCGATCCCCACATCCATGTCTCTCCCGACATGCCTCCTGGAAGGCGGGCGTAACCATAGGTGATTTGAAGCGGCCGAAACCCCGAAAGAACATGTTTCATGCGGAGCTTGCATAGTTTTTGTCGATCACGTAGGTGTGATGCGTGACAGCATCACACGGAAGTCCCCCAGCCCACGGGGATGGAGCAGTGTTTCTGCCTCCGTCCTCCACGATCTCTGTCGAAGGCGGTCCATCTCGGAGCCCGTCCGGGCCAATTCCAGTTCCTGACGGCGATATAAGGAGAGTTGCTCCCGAAGCCCCCACGATGAGAGAAAATCGTCTTGTCGAAGGAGCTCGACCTCGGCGCCCATAGCTTCAGCGGCGATGAGCAAAGCCGAGAAGTTGACGTCGGCGGTGATATCGGTGGCACCGGGCTCGTCGAGAGGGTGCGGTCCGAGGTGGTGGGAGCGATAGGTGCGAAGCGTCCCGTCCCTCCGCCTAGGGGCGAGGTCGTCGGCCGTATCCCCGTAGTCGATCACCAGCAAGGAACCCGCCGCGATGCGCGACAGGGCGTCCTGGAGCCAGTTCCGGGCTTGCAGCTGGACCTCGACCCAGCCACCGGTTTCGACCGGCCCGGCAAACCTCTCGAGCCACTCCACCACCTCTGGGCGAGGATGAGAATCGACGAAGGCGAGACGTTCTCCATTACTCCCAACCCACCTCTCCCGCCACCCACCCGCGGTCAGCTGGGCGAGCGCCATGGGGAGGTTGTCTATCAGCTCATTGGCGATGACGACCCCCCGGATCGGGCCAGGAATCCAGCTCAGATCGCTCACCACCCGGGCGGGTTCGAGAAGTCGGGCGAGGGCGGCCCGGGCCGCCGGCGAGACGTCAACCGCCCAGGCTTCGAACGGTTGGGCTTGGGGGATCCGGGCCTCGAGCAGGGGCCGGAGCAGGGAACCGGAGCCTGCTCCGACTTCGACGACCTTGAATGGGTCGCCGATTCTCTCGTACTCCGATTCGACGAAACGGGCGATGGTTTGCCCGAACAGGGGGCTGACCTCAGGGCTGGTCAGGAAGTCGCCACTCTTTTGAGACCGGAGAATCTCACCGCTGAAGAATCCCCCGGGGCCATACAAGGCGAGCTCCATGAAGCGATCGAAGGGAATCGGGCCGGAGGCGGCGATCTCTGCGCGAATGGCCTGCACCCGCACAGTATGGGCGGGCGCTTGACGCCAGCGTCTACCGTCGTGTTCGTCATGAACTTCGGGCTCTTCATATTTCCCACCGACACCACGCTGCAACCGGTCGAAGCCGGGCGAGCGGCCGAAGAGGCCGGATTCGAGTCGTTGTTCTTTCCAGAGCATTCCCACATTCCGACTTCCCGGAAGACGCCGTGGGGAGGAGTCGCCGACGCTCCGCCCCTCCCCGAGTGGTACTGGCGTTCCCTCGATCCCTTCGTGGCTCTGGGAGCGGTGGCGGCTACGACCCGCCGGTTGAAGTTGGGGACCGGGATCACCCTGGTCGCTCAGCGTGATCCGATCTGGCTTGCGAAAGAGGTCGCCAGCCTTGACCACATCTCCGGGGGAAGGGTCATTTTTGGAATCGGGTACGGCTGGAACAAGGAAGAGCTGGCCTCACACGGCGTCGCATACGAAAGCCGCCGCGAGATTCTGCGGGAGCGGATCCTCATGATGAAGTCGCTTTGGACCGAGGAGGTTGCCTCGTTCGAAGGGAAGCTGGCGCATCTCGAGCCCTCCTGGGCATGGCCCAAGCCGGTGCAAAGTCCACACCCTCCGATCATCATGGGCGGCGCCGCCGGGCCCAGGACGATCGCCGATATGGTCGAGTTCTGCGATGGATGGATGCCTCTCGGCACCCGTCACGACCTCGACGGGAAACTTTCGATCGTCCGCCAAGCCGTTGCGGCTGCCGGGAGGGACCCGTCCGCCTTCAGCATCACGGCCTACGGCGCCAAAGGGGCCAGCGAAAACGTTGAGCACCTGATCAAACTGGGCGTCGACCGGATCGTCTTCAACCTGCCGCAGCGAGAACCGGCCGAAGTGTTGGATCGGGTCGGGAAACTGGGCGACTTGATCGCCGGTTACGCCTGACGGGGCGCTAACCGCGGGAGGAGATCTGCTGCACTGCCCAGCCGTTGCCATCGGGATCGTTGAAGAAGACGAAGCCGACGTTGTCGAGGGCGGTTCCTCCCCGGATGAGCCTGCTCTCGTCTCCGTCCACTACCTGGACTTCTCCTGCCTCAACTCCATTCGCCAGCAGTTGAGCATGGGCCGCGACGATGTCGGACACGACGAGCTGGAGCCCTTTGATCGAGCCTGGCTGCATGTCCGTGATGCCCTGTCCCACGACGATCGAACAGCCCGACCCGGGCGGGGTCAATTGGACGAAGCGCATCTGGTCGCTCACTCTGGTGTCGTGGTCAACGACGAATCCCAACTGATCGCCGTAGAACGACCTGGCTCGATCCACGTCCGTCACCGGGACGACGACAACTTCGAGAGTCCAGTTCACGACTCATCTCCTTCGTTCGTCATGTTCATCAAGGTTTCTAGCCGAGCTCGAGCGGCTCCCAGCCGCGCAGGGCGTTGACCCTCGCCAGACGGGACGCATTTTTCAACTCTGAAACCGTGATCGAACGCTCGCTGAGTCGGCCGACGGAGATCAACTCGGCCCGGTAGGTGCCCGGTAGGAGCCCGGCAGCAATAGGTGGCGTCGACCAGACTCCATCGATTTCGACCGCCAGATTGCCGATGGTGGTTTCCGTAACTTCGCCCGAGGGATTGACGAGGATCACATCGTCGACATTTGCAGAGCGCGCTGCTGCCTCGTCGTAAGTGGTGCGATTGCTCGTCTTGTGATAAAGGAAGACGTTGCAGGGGTCGACCGGCATCGAATCCACGGCCGCTACCACGGTGGCCGTCACCGGCACCGGACCGGTCTCGACCGAGATGGTTCCAGCCCGGGTCACGGCCAGTCTCACACGCAAAGGACCGGAGCGACCGGCCACAGCAGCCCGAAGAGCAGCCCGTATCTCGGCCGGGTCGAGGGGGATGTCGAAGTATCGAGCCGAGTCGACCAGTCGGTCGAGGTGCCTGTCGAGCAGCCAGAAACCTCCCTCGGCCGACCACCGGATCGTCTCGATCAGGTCGAAGGAGGCACTCCGTCGTGCCAGGACTTCCGCCTTGAGAAGGGCTTCGTTGTACTCCCCGGCCGTGGTCGAGTCGTAGGTGATCCCTCCTCCGGTGCCGTAGGTCGCCGATGAGCCGGCCCGGTCGATCACCACGGTTCTGATCGCCACGTTGAAGGCCCATTCCGGTTCCCCGCCCGCACCCGGGCCGCCGAAGCCGACGGCGCCGCAATAGACCCCCCGCCGGTCGCGCTCGAGTCGCTCGATGATCGCCATCGTCGATACCTTGGGAGCCCCGGTTATCGACGCGCACGGGAAGAGTGCTTCGAATACGTCGTTCAAAGACGTCCCCGCGGTGGGCTCGGCCTCGACGGTGGAGGTCAGCTGCCAAACGGTGTCGTACTTCTCGGTGGTGAACAGGGCCGGGACCTTGACCGTCCCGACCTTGGAGATTCGGCCCAGGTCGTTGCGAACCATGTCGACGATCATCAGGTTTTCGGCCCGGTCCTTCTCGGAGGACTCGAGGAGGGCGCGCTCCCGCTCGTCGGCGGCCAGCATGAGGCCGCGACGCCGCGTTCCTTTCATCGGCTTGGAGACGATCCGCCCGTGCCGCCACTCGAAGAACAACTCGGGTGAGGCCGAGGCCACGACCCAGCGGCCGGTGTCGACGAGGGCCCCGTATCCACAGGCCTGGGCATTGACCAGGTCGCGATAGAAGGCCTCGGCCGAACCTGCGAACGGGGCGTCGAGCCTGTACGTGAAGTTGACCTGATACGTGTCGCCGGCCCGGATCCGATTGCGGATCTCGTCGACCGCCTTGTGATATTCCTCCCTGGACAGCCGACTCTCCCACGGTTCGAGGGTGTAGGGGCCGCCGCGGAGCGGACCGGCCGGCCGACGGGTAGCCGAAACCGCGAACCAGGCGAGCGGCAACTGCGACTCCGCCCCGGACACCTTCATCACGGGGTCGAACGCGGGGGCCGCCTCGTAGCAGACGAACCCGGCCACCCAACGTCCCCGGGCTACTTCCCGCTCGACCTCGGCGAGGACATCTACCACCTCGCCCACCTCTTTAGCTTCGAGAACCCGCTCGATTCGTCCTAGGGCAAAACTGCGTCTCCGACGAGGACGGAGATCATCGAAACGAACGCTCGGCATACCGCGAACCTAATGCTATGGCGTGCGGAAACCGCCGGACATTGCATTGAGATTGGCGACGGTGGCTCTGGTCATCGAACCGGAGCCAATCTCAATGCAGGATCCCGCGGAAACCGCACGGCATAGCATTAGGTTCGCGGTTCTAGCGGGGTGCGGGCCCGGCGGAGGACTTCGTCAATGGGGGTGGCCGCCAGGTCGCCGACTTCCTGGACGTACTCGTAGCCGAACCGTCCTTTGATGCAGAGGTGCCCGCTCGTGATGGAGTGATCGATGGGTGACGTCACCTTGACGATGCGGTTGTCCTGGACATGCAGGTCGAGATTGCAGCCGACGCCGCAGAACGAGCAGATCGTCCGGGTGACGGTCTGGCGCTCCTCCTCCCACATCTCGGCCTCTCGCAATTCGTGCTCGGAGCGAAACATCAATGCTCCGGTCGGGCACACCCCGATGCAGTTGCCACAGAAGACACAGGCACCCTCGGGTAGGGCAACGTCGAACTCGGTGCTGATCCGGGCGTCGAAGCCGCGTCCGGCGACGGAGATGGCGAAGGTGTTCTGGGCATCCTCGCCGCAGGCTTCGACGCACTTGTAGCAAAGGATGCACTTGGAGTAGTCGCGGACATAGAGGGAGTTGTCGACCTTCACCGGTTGGTGAACGGTTTCCGCGACGGTGCCGTCAACCCGATCGTGGTGGCCCGCGTGACGGTGGTCACGGTCGATAAACGGTCCTCCGGCCGGTCCAAACCGCTCGGGACGAGCCTCGTACCGAGCGAGCCACTCTCTCACCTCGGGGCCGGCCAGGGACAAATCCGAGGAGGAGGCCAGAAATTCGAGCACGAGCTTGCGGGCGTGCCGGACCCGCTCGGTGTCGGTTTGCACCGCCATCCCGGCCTCGACCCGGCGGGAGCAAGACGGAACCAGGGTCCGGTTTCCCGCTACCTCGACTACACATACCCTGCACACGTTGACAGGGGTGAGCGTTTCGAGATAGCACAAAGTCGGCTGATCCTTTCCGACTGCCCGGCAGGCCTCCAGCAGGGTGACCCCGTGAGGCACCACCACCTCCACACCGTCGATCGTGAGCGCAACCTCCGTCGTCATATCAAGCCGCGGTCGATCGCCGAACGAACCACCGAGGCCGCGGTGTGTCCGAGGCCGCAAATAGAAGCGTCTTTCATCGCCCGATCGAGATCATCGATCAGGTCTGCATCGACGCCCCCGTTGGACCTCGCCACTGCCTCCTCCACCCGAACTGTGCCGATACGGCAGGGAACACACTGACCGCAGCTCTCGTCCCTGAAGAACCGGGCGATCCGACGGACGATGTCGTGCATGTCCCGGCCCGAGTTGAAGACCATGATCACACCGGACCCGAGAGAGAGTCCGGCGGCCCGGGCGGCTTCGAAGGTGAGAGGCAGATCGAGGTGTTCGGGCCCGGCGAAAGTGCCGGCTGCCCCCCCGAGCAGAACCGTCGCCAGATCGCTCTCGAGCCCACCTGCGAGGCTTATCAGCTCGCCCAGGGTCGCACCGAACGCAACCTCGTAGACACCGGGCCGAACCACGTCACCAGAGAGACAGAAGAGCCGGGTGCCGCTTGATTCGGCGGTGCCGATGGCGGCGAACGCCTCACCTCCCTCCAGGACTATCCGATTGACGTTGATCAACGTCTCGACGTTGTTGATCACTGTGGGCCGGTTGAACAGGCCCGACTGGACGGGAAACGGCGGCTTCTGGCGGGGCTCGCCACGAAACCCCTCGATCGAGTTGAACAACGCCGTTTCTTCGCCGCAGATGTAGGCCCCCTGCCCGCTCCGGATCTCGATGTCGAAGGCGACACCGGTCCCGAGGATGTTTTCACCCAGCAGCCCGGCCGCCCGGGCCGATTCGACCGCATTGCCCATCCTGGAGGTAGCTCCGGGGTACTCGCCCCGGACGTAGAGGTAGCCGCGACTCGCCCCCACCGCGAAGGCGGCAATGGTCATGGCTTCGACGAGAGCGAAAGGATCGCCTTCCATCACCACGCGGTCTTTGAAGGTGCCTGGTTCGGACTCATCGGCGTTGCACACGACGATCCGGGGTGCCGGTTCCCGGGCGACTGCCTCCCACTTGATCCCGGTTGGAAACGCTGCCCCGCCCCGCCCTTTGAGGCCCGACTTCTTGATCTCTTCGATGACGACATCGGGGCCAAGATCGATCGCTCGAGAGAGGGCGCGGTACCCACCGGCGGCCCGGTAGTCGGTCAGCGAACCCGGGTCGACGACGCCGACCCGGGCCAGGAGATTCATCGGATGCACGTACGTAACGTGATCCCGCACCTCCGCTCCGTCCAGCGCCGAGATCAGACTCTCCACGGTGGCGGGGGCGATTGCTAGATCGGGTCGAGCGGCCCGCTGTACGAACGCCGCCGGGCGACGATCGCACAGGCCGAGACAAGGGGTGGTTACGACGTCGGCCCGATCCCGCAGGTGGGACAGGAGATCATTTCCACCGGATTGGCGGCATGCAACGTCATCGCACACGTGGACGACGATCGGCGGTCGCTCTTCGGTAGAGATCAACGCGTAGAAGCTGGCGACCCCGAATGCCTCGGCGGGCGGCACCACCAGACAGCGGGCTACCTCGTTGAGGCCCCCGGGACTGACCCATCCGATCTCCGCCTGCAGGGCGGCGAGAGCAGGCAGCAAAAGGTGGCGAAGGCTGCGCGCTTCATGACCTCCGCGCACAACACGGCCCGGAATTTCAACAGTCTCTCCGGCGGCAACAGTTCGCTCGATGATCTCGCGTTCAGCCGTTGTCGCCTCGGCTGCCATGAACCGAAGGTCCACTCAGACCCCGGCCCTCTCGCCAACCATGACGTCGGAGGCCGAGTCAGGCTCGACTCTCTCGAGACGCACCGCGGTCGCTTTGAATTCGGCGGTGCCCGACTTCGGGTCCCATGCCTCGATCGTAAGCTGATTGACATCGGCCGACTCGGCATAGTGGACGCTCATGAAGACGAGACCCCCGCGCAGGCTCTCATCGATCCGGACCGGGACCTGAATCGATCCCCGCCGCGAAGACACCTGAAGCAGGTCGTCGTTGACGACTCCGAGCCGCTCGGCGTCCTCAGGTGATATGTCGAGCATGCCACCGATCCGGGTCGGGGAGTCGAACCCCCCGGACTGC
The DNA here is from genome assembly GCA_035281305.1 of Acidimicrobiia bacterium. GTDB lineage: Bacteria > Actinomycetota > Acidimicrobiia > Spongiisociales > ZC4RG35 > DATEEG01. The sequence goes on from DATEEG010000158.1 coordinate 10,544, forward strand.
ACCCCGGTGTTGAAGTCATCGAGGTATCGACCGGTGGTGAGTCGATAAGGAAAGTCGTGGGTAAGGCGATCGACCGGGGTCACCCACTCGGTGGGAAGGAAGGGGGCTCGATCGCCAACCACCGGATCTTCCCAGAGTCGGTGGTGGAGGAACTGTTCACCCGGATGGTTCTCGTCCCAGCAAGGCCACTGAATCCCTCCCAACGCCTCGAGGCGTGCGTAGCTCATCCCGGCGTGCATCGGTGAGACCTGGCGTAGCTCGTTCCAAGCTTCCTCCGCGCCCGGGTGACCCCAACCGCCTCCGAGAGCGTCGGCGAGATGATTGATGATCGAAATGTCCGTGCGGGCCTGGCCCGGTGGCTCGAGCGCTTTGCGGACCCGTTGCACCCGTCGCTCGCTGTTGGTCACAGTCCCTTCCGATTCACACCAATCAGCCGCGGAGGGCAGTACGACGTCTGCCATCGCGGCGGTACGGGTCAGGAAAATGTCCTGGACCACCAGGAAGTCAAGGCCGGCGAGGAGCTTGCGGGCATGTTTCACGTCCGCTTCGGAGTCGGCCGGGTTCTCTCCGATCACATAGAGACCCCGCAGCATTCCTGCCTCCATCGCTTCGAACATCTGGGTCAGGTGCCAACCGCGCTTGGGAGGGATACTCCGCCCCCAGATGCCTTCGATGCGAGTTCGAATCGCCTCGTTCTCGACGTCTTGAAAGCCGGGAAGCTTGTTGGGTATGGCACCCATATCCCCCCCACCCTGAACGTTGTTCTGGCCCCGCAATGGGGCCAGGCCCGATCCGTAGCGCCCGACGTGACCGGTCAGAAGTGCGAGGCTGATCAATGCGAGCACGTTGTCGGTGGCGTTGTGATGTTCGGTGATGCCGAGGGTCCAGCAGATTTGAGCGGTGTCGGCCGTCGCATAGGTGATCGCCATCTCCTCGATGACGTCTCCGGGAATCCCGGTGATCTCGGTGGCGCGCTCCAACGGGTAAGCGTCGACGGTTTCGGCATAAGCCGCAAAGCCGGTGGTCGCTCTTTCGATGAATTCCTTGTCGTGCAGGTCCCGCTCGATGATGACCCGGGCCATCGCATTGGCGAGGGCGATGTCGGAGCCGACGTCGATGCCAAGCCAGACGTCGGCCCACCGGGCCGATTCGCTGCGCCGGGGATCGATGCAATAGAGGCGCGCTCCGTTGTGAATCCCCTTCAGCAGGTGATGGAAGAAAATCGGGTGAGCGGCGCGCGCGTTCGAACCCCAGAGGAGGATTACTTTGGTGTGCTCGATCTCCTCGAAGGAACTTGTGCCACCGCCTGCTCCAAACACTGCCGCCAGACCGGCGACGGAAGGAGCATGTCAAGTGCGGTTGCAGCTGTCGATGTTGTTGGTGCCCAGGACCGTCCGGCAGAGTTTCTGAGCCAGATAGTTGAACTCGTTAGTTGCTTTCGAGCACGAGAACATCCCCAAGGCATTGCTGCCATGGGTGGCTTTGACTTCACTGAGACCGGTGGCCGCAGCCGCCAGTGCCTCTTCCCAGGACGTCGGCCGCAGCTCACCATCCACCCTCACCATCGGTGTGTGCAAACGGGTCAAACGTGCCAATGCAATCACCTCCCTTCCGGCCGAAGTGGGGCCTTGATGCAAATTCCATGGCATGTTGGCACATTGGCGCAGCGATACGGCTCCGGAACATCGCCCGTTCCCGGCTAGGTTCCTGATGTGGACCCCGGAGATGCCTCTCGCGTGCTCCCGTCCCATCCGATCACCGACCTGGCTGCCTACCTGGCTGCGGGCGGCGGGGTGGGACTCGAGCGCGCCCTGGACATGGGGGGCCCCGCCGTCATCGAGACGATCCGCCGATCCGGGCTTCGGGGGCGGGGCGGGGCGGGTTTCCCGACCGGGACGAAATGGAGGGGTGTGGCTGCCGACGCCGGGCCCCGGGTGGTTGTCTGCAACGCCGCCGAAGGCGAGCCCGGAACTTCCAAAGATCGGACGATCCTGAGCAGAGATCCGTATCGCGTAATCGAGGGGATGGCGATTGCGGCGATCGCAGTTGGCGCCGCAACCGCCTACCTCGGCATCAAGGCCCGATTCACCGAACCCATTGCCGGCCTCGATCGTGCCGCCCGGGAAATGTCGGCGGCGGGATTGCTCGAAGGGATCGACTTCAGGATCGTGGAGGGCCCCGACGACTACCTCCTGGGGGTGGAGACCGCATTGCTCGAAGTAATCCAGGGCAACGACCCTCTTCCCCGGACAGTGCCGCCCTACATCCAGGGTCTGGTCGACCCCGACGGAACCGAGTACGCAACCGTGGTCAACAACGTGGAGACCCTGGCCCACGTCCCCGGGATCGTGGCCCATGGTGCCGATTGGTTCCGGTCGATCGGGACGGAACGCTCCCCGGGAACCATGGTCTTTACGGTTTCCGGCGACGTCAAGACACCCGCGGTGGCCGAGCTGCCGCTGGGGACTCCGCTGTCGTTTCTCATCTATGGGCCAGGTGGTGGCACGAGATCATCACATGCCCCCAAGCTGATCGTATCGGGAGCGTCCAACCGCCCCCTCACCGCCCGTGAGATCGACACGCCGATGTCCTTCGAGGGCATGGAAGCGATCGGGAGCGGCCTCGGTTCGGGCGGGTTCATCGTCTACGACGACAGCACCTGCGCTGTCGAGGTGGGACTTTTGCTTTCTTCCTTTCTGCAAAGGGGCTCCTGCGGCCAATGTCCACCGTGCAAGCTCGGAACAACTGCATACATGAGAGGTTTCGGCCTGCTGCTGGAAGGCCGGGCCTCACGCGACGACCTCGACGACCTCACCGGCTGGCTGAACCGGGTAACGGATGGAAACCGCTGTGGGCTCGGGGCCGGCCAGCGGGAAGTGGCCCGCGGCATCCTCCACACCTTCGCCGACGACGTCGTCGCCTGTCTCGAAGGCCGCTGCCAGGGCCACCGCGGTCTGACCCTCCCCCCACCGGTGGTTGCCTCCTGATCTGAATGCAATCTCATGCGGAAACCGCACGACATAGCATTAGGTTCGCGGTTTAGAAGAGACCGACCACGTTGCCGTTCTCGTCGACGTCGACCTTCATGTAGGCAGGGGTGGAGCCCAAGCCGGGCATCGTTCTCATCTCACCGAGCAAGGGATAGATGAAACCTGCTCCCACCGAGGCCCGCACTTCCCGCACCGGGACCGTGAAGCCGGACGGTGCCCCCTTGAGATTGGGATCGTGACTGATCGACAAGTGGGTCTTGGCCATGCAAATCGGCAGGTAACCGAACCCGGCCTTCTCGTAAGCGTCGATCTGGCGCTGAGCCAGAGGTGAATACTCGACTCCGGCTGCCCCGTACACGTCGCGGGTAATGATCTCGATCTTCTCCCGGATCCCCATGTTGAGCGGGTACAAATACGAGAACTCATTCGGCTCCTCCGCCGCTGCCACCACTGCCTCGGCCAGTTCCCGAGCCCCCTCGCCGCCGCCACCCCAATGACGGGCCTCAACCGCCGCGGAAGCGCCCGCCGCCATCGACGCCTCCTTGATGGCATTGACTTCTGCCCCGCTATCGGTCGGGAAGTAGTTGATGGCCACCACCACCGGGAGCCCGAACCGCTTGACCGTGTTGATGTGAGCGATCAAATTCGGAATGCCCGCCTGCAGCAGCGAGAGGTTCTCCTCGGTGTACGCCTTGTCGAGCGGACGGCCCAGCACCACCTTGGGACCGCCCCCGTGGGTCTTGAGGGCCCGCACCGTCGCCACCAGGACCACCGCATCGGGGCGCAATCCCGAGGTCCGGCACTTGATGTCCATGAACTTCTCCATGCCCATGTCGGCTCCGAAGCCCGACTCAGTGATGACGTAGTCGCCGAGATGGAGGGCGATGCGGTCGGCCAGGATCGACGAGTTGCCGTGCGCGATGTTGGCGAACGGGCCGGCATGAACGAAGGCCGGCTGACCCTCGAGGGTCTGCATGATGTTGGGATGGAGCGTCTCCTTCATCAGGACAGTCACCGCCCCCGCCACTCCGAGGTCTTCCAGCGTCAGGGGCTTGCCGTCCTTGGAGGTGCCGAACACCACCCGGGCCACTCTCTCTCGCAGGTTGCGAAGGGCGCTCGAATAGTCGGCACCGTCGACCAGAGCCAGGATCGCCATCAACTCTGAAGCGACGGCTATGTCGAATCCGGTCTCTCGGGGCCGGCCCTCGTCCCTTCCGCCGAGGCCAACGATCACGTTGCGGAGGGCACGGTCGTTGATGTCGAGAACGCGATTCCATTGGAGGTTGAACACGTCGATCCCGAGTCGCTCGAGACCGAGCTTCGTCAGAGCATCGTCGTTCAGCCTGGTCTCGTGGAACCAGCGGGCGTCTATGGCCGCGGCCACCAGGTTGTGGGCAACGGTGATGGCATGAACGTCTCCGGTCAGGTGGAGGTTGAACTCGTCCATCGGTACCACCTGGCTGTAGCCCCCGCCGGCGGCGCCGCCCTTGATCCCGAAAGTGGGTCCCATGGAAGGTTGGCGAATGCAGGCGATGGCGTTCTTGCCGATGACGCCCAAACCCTGTGTGAGCCCGACGGTGGTGGTCGTCTTCCCCTCGCCAAGCGGAGTCGGAGTTATAGCGGTGACATCGATGTACTTCCCGCGCGAGTTCGACGAGATCCTCTTGAGGGTGTCGAGATGGACCTTGGCCTTGGTCTTTCCGAAAGGAATCAGGTCGTCGTCTTCCAGGCCGATCCGGGCCGCCACCTCCGAGATCGGCAGCAACTTGGCCGCCCGGGCGATGTCGATGTCACTCGGTACGCTCACTTGCCAGTCCTCCTCGACCTTCCGTTCTTTCTTGAATTGATCGGCCTTGCGCCGGCGGGCCTCACCGGACTAGCCGGTGCTCTGGTGTAGCTGTGGGCCCGGGCGCTAACGCGTTCGGCGGCGTCCATCACGAGTCCCGCAACGGCATCGGGATCGCTGGACCCGGGGAACCGATAGCTGGGTCCGTGGACGTGGATCGCTCCCAGCGCCCGCCGGGCCTGATCGAAAACAGGAGCAGCGACCGAGCTGATTCCCTCAGCAAACTCTTCGTGAATCCAGATATGGCCCGAGCGCCGAATTTCCTCGAGGCGCTTCCTGATCAGCGGGGGCTCGCTGACCGTATGAGGGGTGAAAGTCTCGAGCGGACGGCGGAGGTAGCGGCTGACGTCGTCGTCGGGCCAGAACGACATGACACAGAGACCTGAAGGCCCGACGTGCATCGGCACCGCCAGCCCGGAATAGTCGCGGACCTGGACGGCGTTGGGGCTCTCCACCTGCGCCAGGTAGTGCATCGAGTACCCGGTCGGCACGCTGAAGCCCGCGGCCTCGCCGGTCCGCTCGGCGAGGTCGGTCAAATGAGGACGCACCAGGGTGGCGAGAGCGGCGGAGGCGTCTACGGCGCCCGCCAGCTCTGCCAGGCCCATACCGATCCGGTAGGTTCGATCATCGTCATCGCGTACCACCGCACCAATGCCTTCGAGAGTTCCGAGCATGCGAGCCACAGTGGATTTGGGGAGATCGACCCTGGTGGCCAATTCGGTCAGTCCCGCCGACTCGACCGCGAGAGCCTGGAGGAGTTCGAAGGCGCGCTCGATGGATTGCACACCCGAACGAGCAGGCGCCGAGCGTGACACGGCGGGCATCAACCAGCCCTCCTCTTCTGATCGTTCCACCACTCGACCGTTGGCGCGATCTGGTTGAAAGTGAAGACGTGGAGGCCGAAGAAACCGAGATGGGGGTCCAGGCCTCCGACCTTCTTCAAGAGCTTGGTTGGCTCGTAGGCACCGGGAAACATCAGCCGCCACACCGCCCGCCGGTTCTTGCGGAGAAACCGAACCGACGTGCCCACCCCGATCCGCCCCGCGATTCCGATCAACTTCACAGGATCGGACACGCCGGGGATTCCCACTTTGACGGGCAGCTTGACCCCATCGATCCGGATGCCCTTGATCCAGGTTTCGATGGCGGCAACGTCGAAGCACATCTGGGTGGCGATGTACGTGGCGTATCGCTGCTTGTCGATCAACGCCTGACGAAGAAGATCCCCGGAGATGAATGGGTGCCCTTCGGGATAGCCGGTGATGCCGACGTCGGAGAAATCGTGCCCGATGTCTGAAATCTCGCGCAAAAGTGAGAGGGCGTCCGGAAAGCGGCCGGGGTCGTCGGCATCTCCGCCGACTACGAAGATGTGATCGATGTCGGCTCGCTGCAATCGCCTCACGAGACCCGAAAGCTGGGGTCGATCCTTGATCATTCGGGCCGATAGGTGCGGAACCGCCTGGTAGCCGCGCTCACACAGCGCGATCGCGAGATCGAGGGTGGCGTCGATTCCCTTGGCCGGGCTGGCCGTGACCGAGACGTTGCAGCCGGCCGGGAGGGCTGCCGCCTTCTCGAGGGTGTTCTTCATGGGAATGATCTCGAAACTCGACTCGGCCAGTAGCTGCGAGGTCAGGCTCGGCACCCCGTTCACACGTCCGAGCTGGCGAAGGAAGCCTTGCGCATCTCGATCCATTCGACGATCTCGCCTTCTTTGGCCTCATCGAGCGGAGGGGGTTCGTATTCGGCGAGGAGGTTTTTGTACTGGTCGTGAGCCCGAGCGGCGGCATCCTTGGAACCCGCTTCGAGCCATTGCTCGAAGCTGTTGTTGTCGGCCAGCTGGCTGCGCCAGAAGGCGTTCTCGAAGTTGGCCAGGGTGTGCGTATTTCCGAGAAAGTGTTGGCCGGGGGGATTCTCCAACAAAGCGTCGAACGCCAGCCCGTTATCGGTCATATCGACACCACCGACGAGCGAAGCCGCCATGGCCGCCTGATCGGCATCGAGCATGAACTTTTCGTAACCCATCGTCAGACCGCCTTCGAGCCAGCCGGCGGTGTGCAGGACGAAGTTCACGCCTGCCAGCATCGTTGGCAGGAAGGTCGCGGCTGACTCGTAAGCCGCCTGATAGTCGGGGACTTTCGAGGCCGTGAGATTGCCGCC
>DATEEG010000159.1:0-4901 GCA_035281305.1 Acidimicrobiia bacterium
CGCATCGCTTCACGCTCTTCGCCGGTGAGGCCGATGAAGTTGGTTGTGAAATCTCCGGGGATCAACCAAACGGAGAGAACCCAGACCGCCGACGCGAACACCAGCAAACCCAACACGCCCGTCACGAGGCGGACGAGGAGAAATCGAACCAGCGTCACGAGATAGGCACGGCCTCGGCGGCTAGCCGTTCGGGCGGAAGAGGCAGAGGCGCGGGCTCCAGAGGCAACGACGACCACGGCTTGGCCGCCGCCCTGCGGAATCCAATGGCGAGAAGGTGAAAGCCCAGTGTCAGCAGGGTCAACGACGCTCCCGCCGCCAGCAGCACATGCCACAGCAAGCGTCCGGTGAAGTCGCGGGTCACGATCGCCCAATAGACCAGGGTGCCCCAATCGTTATAAGTGGCTGTGTACGACAACCACGAGAGGAAACCCTGGGTGACGATGGCCCCGGCGGCTCCGAGAACGACGTACGCGCAGGCAACCGGCGCCAAAGCAGGAATCAGATGGCGGGCGATGACCTGAGAGGTACGGGCACCGGCCACGCGGGCGGCATCGACGTATCCCGACGTCATGATCGGCAAGGCCTGTGAACGCAGGACCAGGGCGCCGCTGGAGAGGCCCGTGAGCAAACCGAAAACCAATCCGAACACGACCGGCGTCAGCCGATCCGCCCTCGGGTCGGCCCCGAAGATGAGCATCACCACCGGGACCGGCAGATAGAGGCCGGCGTCGACGAGGGTTCCGAGGATCCGATCGGCCGGTCGCCAGGCCGCGCTGGCCGCTGCCACCGCCAGAGCCACGACTGCCGTGGTTATGCCGGCCAAGACTCCCGCCACGAGGGCGGGGCGAGTCCCCGCCAGCAACATGCTGAACGTGTCTTTGCCAAACGCGTCGGTCCCGAGAGGGTGGATCGCCGACGGCATCGAAGGGTGGCTCAGCCGGGGGTCGTAGCCGGCCCGGGGGTCGTAGATACCCTGCGGCCAGAGGGTGCCGAGGAGGATCGGATGGGAAATGGCGGCTACTGCGAACAATCCCAGGATGGCCAGGCCGATCCGTGCCTCGAAGTGCGACATCACCGATCTGAGCCATCCCCAAACCCAGTTGCTCCGCGTCCGGGCGTTACTGGACATGGGTCACCCGGGTCTTCTCGAGTTGCACCCGGGGGTCGATCGTGGCCACCGCCAGATCGAGTCCGATCCGCAACACCAGGGTGATGAGACCAACGATCACCAGGCCTCCCAGAGTGAGAAGGAGGTTTCGCTGCCGCAGTGATCCGAACAAGATCGAGGCAACTCCGGGAATGTCGATGCGATATCCGCCCAGCCTCCCGAAGCTGGCCTCGATGATCACAAGCCCGCCCAGGGCGAACGGGAGGTTGGCCGTCAATCGCGAGAGGGCGGGCAACATCGCCACTCTGCCAGCATGTCGCTCGCGCACCTGACGGTCGGTCAGGCCTTTGGCTCTGGCAGCAACGGCGAAGTCGGATGTGGACAATCCATCCATGGATGCCGCCACGACCAGGATGATGTCGCCAACAGCCAGGAGGAAGAGGACCAGCACCGGGAGGACGAGGAAGCCGAGGAGATCGAACGCGTGCTCTCGGATTCCCATAGCGCCGAGGATCCAGAAGACCACCACCGGAACTGCCAGCCGGCTCGCCACCGTCCACGTGGTGCGGGAGCGCCGGTCGGAGATCGTGCGTCCGACCAGTTGACCTACCGCCAACACGCCGACGACGATGCCGATCATGACCCACAACGTCGCCCCCTGATCGCGGCCGTCGCGCCACAGTTCGAAGTCGAGCGCCGTCATCATGTTGAAGAACCGGAAGCCGAAAAGGCTCAGGGTGGTGTAGAACGCCAGGAACACCAGCCAGGGCGGGAAAATCGACGTGAGGGTGGCGGCGCCGAGGGTGGTGGGCGTAGTGGTGGATTTGCGCCAGCCTGCCCAGCGACCCACGCGAGTCCCGACGACAAAAGCCGCGCCCAGGCCGATGCCGAACATCGCCAGAGTCCAGGGCAGCGCGTCGACCACCTGGCTCATCACCGAGGGGCGGCCCGGGAGCCGTCCGAGGTTGAAGCTCAAGATGCCGCCCAGCCAGATCAGGTACTGCTTCCACAGCGGCTCGTTGAGTCCGAGCGTTTCACGAACATTGTTGAGGTTGCCGCCAAAACCGATAGCGAAGTTCGACGTGACATCACCAGGAATCAACAGCTTGGCCATGAAAAACGTGGCCGTCAGGAACGCCATCAAGCCAAAGATTCCGGCCAGCATCCGGCTCATCACATACCGGCGGAGCATCGGAAGAGGCTAACCAAGCCTCACAGGAATACCCCTGGGTGGCCTAGTAGGCAGCAGGCAGTAGGCAGTGCGCAGCCAATCTGCAAAACAATATGTGACGATCTTTAGAAGCATGTCGAGTGACGCCGCCGCAGAGCGGTTCGACCCTTCCGGCTGCCTACTGCCTACCGATCAAGGCAACAGCAGCTTCTCGAAGCGGCGCCTCGTGACTGCCAGACCGATCGATCCCATCGCGAGCAGGAAGCCGACGTGGCCGATGATCGACCAATCGAAGTGGTCCAGCATCACCGCACGCAGCAATTCGGTGCCGTGATAGAGCGGAGAAACCTGGACGACCCATTGCAAGGCCGGTGGGTACTGGCTCACAGGGAAGAAAGTCCCCGAAAAGAGAAACAGCGGCTGAATCACGAGTTGGATCAGATCGAAGTCCTGCCAGCCTTTCATGAAGGTCGTGGCAGCCATGCCCACTCCGGCGAACGCGAAGCCAATCAGCAGTGCGATCGGAACCGCCAGCACACCCCACAGGGAGTCGACCAGGCCGAACAACGCCATGACGATGGTGAACCCGATGGCATAGACGCAGCCTCTGACCTGAGACCAGGCGATCTCACCGATGGCGATGTCGAGAGGCTGCAAGGGAGTGGCGAGGATTCCGTCGTAGACCTTGCCCCATTTGAGACGGAAGAAGACGTTGAGGGTGGACTCATAGATGGCTCCGTTCATGGCCGAGCTGGCGAGCAAAGCAGGAGCCACGAACGCCGTGTACGTGACGACTCTCCCGTCGGCCAGCGACACTCCCTGATCCACCAGAAACCCGACTCCGACCCCGATCGAGAGGAGATAGAAGACAGGCTCGAAGAACCCCGAGAGAATGACCACCCAGATTCGGCGGTAGAGGATCAGGTTGCGTTCGATCAGACGATGGGCGCGGGTGCCGGGCCGACGGATCGGTGGCAGGACCCGGGCGCCGAGTTCGATGCTCACTTCCGCATGGCCTCTCCGAGATTCCGAACTGTCGCGATGGTCCCCCCGACAAACAAAGCAACGAGCACGGCAGCGTGAATCCACCAGAGCAAGAAAGGACTTCCGGCCACTCCGGCCGCAGCTCGCGTCAGTTCGACCCCGTGAAAGAGGGGAGAGAGGAACGCCACCGGCTCGAGAAAGTCGGGCAACTGCTCGATCGGAAAGAAGGTCCCGGAGAAGAGGAACAGCGGCATTATTCCGAAACGGAACAAAGAGGACAGAGCGGTGTCGCTCTCCAACGTTGACACCCAGGCGGCGATCGGGGCGCCAAACGCCAAACCCGTCAACACTGCGGGGACGACGGCCATCATGGCCGCGTCCCAGGTGGCCGCGCCGACCGCCGCCATGATCGCCGCGTAGATGACGAGGTTGAACAAGAGGCGGATCCCCAGCCAGCCGAACAGCCCGTAGACGAGATCGGAAACCGAGACCGGGGTGGCAAGGGCCGCATGGAAGCTCTTGGTCCATCGGATGCCTGCCACCACTGGATAGGAGGCCTCGCCGGCCGCGGTCGTCATGGCAGTCGCAGCCAACAGCCCGGGGGCGAGAAAGGCGATGAAAGTGCCGCCGGCGACGCCCCCTGAATCGTTGACCAGGCGTCCCAGGCCGGTTCCCATCGCGACCAGGGTGAAGAGAGGAACGGCGAAGCTCGAGATCACCGAGCCCCGCCACGTTCTCCGGTAGTAGCGAGCATGAGCCTCGACAACCCTCAGAGCCGCAGGAGCCATGGCTACTCCACCAGACTGCGACCGGTCAGGTGCAAGAAGACATCTTCGAGAGTCGACCGGCGCACCAGGGTGGTCTCGGTCTCCAGGCCCCGGTGGTGTACCTCGCTGAGCGTTTCGTCGGCATCGTCGGAGTAGATGAGAACCCGGTCCGGAAGGATCTCGAGCCTCTTGCCGAGATCGCCCATCTTCATGAGGGCCTGGTCCTGAGTGCCGGTCGGGAACCGAAGCTCGACCACCTCACGGGTCGAGTGCTCCTCGATAAGTCCGCGCGGGGAGCCTTCACCGACGATCTTGCCCTTGTCCATGATCACCAACCGATCGCACAGTTGTTCGGCCTCGTCCATGTAGTGGGTGGTGATGATCAAGGTGACCCCTTCCTGCTTCAGGCGATAGAGGCGGTCCCAAAGGAGGTGGCGGGCCTGAGGATCGAGGCCGGTGGTGGGTTCGTCGAGAATCAGGACTTCCGGCCGGTTGATCAGACCGCGGGCGATGGTCAGTCGCCGCTTCATGCCGCCGGACAGCGGCTCCACCTTGCTCTTGCCCCGGTCGCTGAGTTGAGCGAACGTGAGAAGCTCGGCGATGCGACGTCTGATTTCGGTTCGAGGGAGATCGAAGTAGCGGCCGTAGATGAGGAGGTTTTCCTCGACAGTCAGTTCTGTGTCGAGGTTGTTCTCCTGAGGGACCACCCCGAGGCGGGCCCGGATGGCCGGCCCGTGGATCTCGGGGTCGAGGTCGAACACCCGGAGATGACCTGAGGTGACCGGGGACACCGAGGCGATCATTCGCATCGTCGAGGTCTTCCCGGCGCCGTTAGGCCCGAGAAAGCCGAACGCTTCGCCCTTTTCGATCA
>DATEEG010000160.1:0-2886 GCA_035281305.1 Acidimicrobiia bacterium
GGCTCACCTTGTCGCCACGCCGCGAACGACGGCGAAGCAACCAGGCCGTTCAGTTTCATAGCCAGGGCGGTGCGATCGTCCGGGGGGATGAAGGCGTCGAGATCGAACACCCCTAGCTTCCGGAACGGGGGCTGTTGCACCTGGACGATGAGAGAGGAGAGATCCAGGTCCTGTCCCTGCGACCAGGCGGTTTCGATGATGGTCGCCAGGAGTATGTGTTCCGGTCCGCTGATAGGGTCCGACTTGATACCGGCCAGTACCAAAACCGAGGAGACAAAACCCTCGATCTCATCACGAATCGCCTCGGTGTCGATGGCGTCGATCCCAGTTGTGGCATCGGAGGTGGTCACCGGGCGGGGAGAAGAGAGACTGCCGAGCACGTTGAGAGCCATTCCGGAGGTCGAGCCGGGGGTGTAGACCGCCAGGGCGGCCGTGTCGGCCAGCCTGCGCATCCGGGCCTGGTCGATCTCCCAGGAGGAGAGACCGTCTTTCCACTGCCCGGCCACCACGGCCGCCAGTTCGTCGGCGGTCAGGTTCTGGCGGCGGGCCGCGGACTCGTCGATCCACGGGCGGAAATCGGCCGGAGCCAGTTCGGGAAAGTTGAGAAGGAGATTGGTCATGTCGCCTTTGGGGTCGATGATGAGCGCCGGAATCCCCGACAGCAGCGCCTCTTCCAGAAGGTCGATAGCCAGGCCGGTCTTGCCTGACCCGGTCATTCCCACGATCACACCGTGGGTCGTGAGATCGGCTGCCTCGTAGGTCAGCGGCCCGGTTCGGGCTCCCGCCTCGTCTATCACGCCCCCGAGATAGAAGTGTCCTGGTTCGATCTCCACGCCGGCGATTGTAAGAAGCCTGCCGCCCCCCCTGTTTTCGCGCATCAAACGCGGCCTATACCCCGCGTTTGATGCGCGAAAACGGGAAAAAGGGTCTCAAGCCGGGCGTCGTCTCACCCCGCTGACGGCCAGAACCAGGAAGAAGATCACGACTGCCAGCGCCGCAATGGTGGCGCTGGCCGCAGTCGAATAGTGATAGCTGATGAGCAGGCCCCCGCCGACCGCGGCGATTCCGAAGCCGAGGGCGGTGAGCATCACGGTGGGCACCCTGCGGGCGACCAGGGCCGCGGTGGCCGGAGGAGCGACCATCAGGCCGAAGACCAGCAACGAACCGACCGTGCGGAAGCTGGTGACGACTGCAACCGTTACCAGGGACAGCATGGCGGCGTGGGCGAGCTTCGGCATCATTCCGAGCAGTTCCGCCTTCCGCTCATTGAAGCACAGGGCGAGGAAAGGGCGGTAGAGGATCGCCGACAGGATGAGGGCGAGCAGAGCTCCCGCTCCCAGGATCACGAGGTCCGACCCCGACACGCCCAGGATGTCCCCGAACAGTATTCCAGTGAGACTCCCCGTGTACGACGATGTCCGGGATATCACCACCACGCCAAGGGCGAGCATGCCGACGAACAAGAGACCAATCGCCGTGTCCTCGGTCAACCGTGCCCGCCGGTGGACGAGGTTGATGCCGGCAACCATCGCCACCGAAGAGACCACCGCTCCGAGAATCAGGTCGAACCCCACCAGCACTGCGACCGCGACTCCCGGCAGGACCCCGTGGGCCAGGGCGTCACCGATGAAAGCGAGGCCTCGCAGGACCACCCAGGTACCGACGACGGAGGACACAAGCACGGCCAGCACCCCGGCAACCAAAGCGCGTTGCTGGAACCCGAGGGCGAAAGGTTCCGTCAGCCAATCCATTACCGGGTTCTCATTCGTCGAGGGCGGCCGCGATCGCGGAAGCGTTGTAAGTCAGCATCCCAAGATAGGTGTCGGTCTCCGATCCGGGCTCGCCGAGGGCATCGCTGACTAGTTGGACCACCTCCACCTCGGTTCCAGTCTCCGCCGCCAGGATGTCGGCCAGGCCAAGGCTGCCGATGTTCTCTACGAAGATGGCCGGAACGTCGTTGGTGACGATCGTCTCTACCAACTCCGCGATCTCGGCCGATGACGGCTCGGCCAGCGTGCTGCCGCCGGGGATGATGGTTCCGACGATCTCAAATCCGTAGCGTTCGGCGAAATATCTGAAGGCGTCGTGATTGGTGACCAGCAATCTGCGATTGCCTGGTATCGGGGCGAGGAGGGCGACGACCTCTGCGTGAGTAGCATCGATCTCTGCCTGATAGGCGGATGTCAGGTCCCGCGCTTCGTCGACCCCGGCGGTGACCAGCCACAGACTGATCACGTCAACCGCTGTCCTCATCCGGATCGGGTCCTGCCAGAAGTGGGGATCAAAGGAGCCGTGACCATCGCCGTTGGCGCCGGCCGGGAGCGGATCGACTTCAGTGCCCACCTTGATGGTTTTGATGCTTTCGGACTCCGCCTGAGCGAGGACATCCTCGAGTCCCTCCTCGAGTCCGAGGCCGTTGGCAACAACGAGGTCGGCCGAGGAGATCGCAGCCACCTGCTGGGCGGATGGGGAAAAGTCATGAGGATCAACCCCGCGGGGAATCATGACTTCGAGATCGATCACTTCCCCTCCCAACCGGCTAACGACATCCCCCAGGATGCTGGTGGTGGCGATTACCCGCACCTTGCCGGTCGGGATCTGATCGCCAGCACCGGAGCAGGCGCCGACCAGGACCAAAGTCGCAGCCATGACGGCGGCCACGGTTCGCACTTTTGCGCTATAATGAGAATCATTATCAAAACGCATATGGGAACCTTAGCAGCGGAGCACAGATGTCTTTCCCCGGAGCCTGCATGAAGGAGCGGGAGATCGACGAGACCATCAGGGAGTATCTCGCTGAGAGAGACATTCGATATACAGGCGGGAGAAAGGCAGTCGTCCGTGCTCTCCAGATCGCCGCGGGTCCGCAATCGGCCGCCGAACTTC
>DATEEG010000161.1:0-3461 GCA_035281305.1 Acidimicrobiia bacterium
TCTCGGGTGGGCGCGGGCTGGGCTCGGCCGACAATTACCAGCTGATCGAAAGACTCGGCAAATTGCTCGGCGCCGCCACCGGGGCCACCAGGGCAATCGTCGACGCCGGGTGGGTGCCTTATGCCAAGCAGGTCGGCCAGACCGGCAAGACAGTGAAGCCCGAGATCTACATCGCGGCCGGGATATCGGGGGCGATGCAGCACCTGGTCGGGATGAAGGACTCCAAAGTCATCATCGCGATCAACAAGGACGCCGACGCGCCGATCTTCACCATCGCCGACCTCGGAATAGTCGGCGACGTCCACAAGGTGCTTCCCAAGCTGATCGAAGCGCTCGAAAAGAAGTAAGCGGCCAGCCGGAACTTGACTGGCGGTCGTCTAGAACCTGACTCCGAATGCCCCGGCGACCCCCCCGGCCCAATAGGTAGCCGGAACCGGGCCGGCGGCAACGGCTGATGCCAGCGCTCTGCGGCCGAGATGCCCGCCGCTGACCAGCGCAAATTGCTCTCTGGTGTGGGCGCCACCGTGGGCGCCCCGGAGGATCGGCGACTCGTAGGGGCCGAAGTAGCGCCCGATTTCGCACCACGCCAGGACATTGCCATCCGTGAGCAGCGTCCAACCCTCAACGCCGTCGATATCCGAGAGGATCTGCGGATTGAGGAGACCCGCCACGAGGGCCGCGCTTCCCTCGTCTACGACGATCGAGTCGCCGTCGAGGTGGGCTCGAAGGTCGATGCCGGGGCCGTCGACGGTGTCCTGAACGTGATCGCTGACGACGACCAGCACCCACTCCTCCCAGCGCAGACGGAGCATGTCGTCGACCTCTCCGATTCTCTGATCGATCCGGCGATAGGCATCGGTCGCCTCTTTGGAGCCGGGTCCGTAGACATGTGAAAAGGTGTCGATCGATCCGAAATAACCGAGCACGAATTCGGCCCCGGATTCGATCTCGGCGAGGAGCCTTGGCAGCACCGCAGCGTCATCTGGATACCCGAGGAGGTCGAGATGTTCGACGACTCGCACATCGCCGTCAGGAGGCCAGTGCCGGGCAGCACCGGTGGCACCCATCACACCGACCAGGTGGTGGTCACCGAGGACCGCCGCCGTCTCGACGTGAGAGAGTCGGTCGAACAACGTGGGCAAGCCCGGCCCGACTTCCCAGGCTCCCCGGACATCCCCGTCTCGAATCACGTGATTGGTATGGATGCGATGGTGCTCCGGTCCGACCCCGGTGATGAATGAAGCATGATTCGGATACGTGCACGAAGCCATGACCGAGACGCCGGTGCCGGCCGCCGCGCCGTCTGTGTTGGCCCACCGCCACAGGTTGGGAGTCAGACGGGGCGACAGCCGGGTCGGGTCAAAAGCATCGATTATGAGAAACATGACCCTCATGATTCACCTGAGGGTTTACCAGCCTCCCGCTCCAGATTGAAAAAGCCTCGGCCGTCTCAAATACTCCAAACGCGAACGCGTCCGTCGGCGCATCCGAGTCCAAGCATCTTTCCGTCCTCGGAGAACTCGAGGCTGTACACCCCTTTCGGCAAGCCATCGATCACGGCCGCCGGTTGGTCGTCATCGAATCTCCAAACGCCGACATGATGTTCCCAGCCGGCCGCCAGCAGCGATGAGTCGTGGTTGGACGCAAACGGTGCAATTCGGACTTGCGGGGAACCCGGTGCTCCGTCGCCAAGCCACCCGCCTTCCACCTCGAACGACCTGACCTCGTCCCAATCATCACGGGCCCACAACCGCACGGCATTGCCGCCGACGCCGATCAGGAACTCGCCGTCACCTGTCCAACCAACCGCCGTCATGGGGGTCGACGCGCTCAACTGGGCGACCCGGGTCCCGTCGGCGTCGTAGACACCAACCTCGGAGGTTGCACTCGCAACCGCGAGCCACGACTTGAGAGGGTGGAAGGCAACCGAACCCACGCGCTCACCGATCTTGATCCGCCTTGCCTCGGATCGGTCGGCGAGGGACCAGATCCTGACGGTCCCGTCGTACGAACCCGTCGCGGCCAGGCTGGCGTCGGCGGACAGGTCGATAGCCACCACGGGTTTGGAGTGGTTACCGAGGGTCGCCACTTCGATCCGCCTCGCCAGGTCCCACAATCGTACGGTGTTGTCCGAGGACGCCGTGATGACCGTGCTCCCGTCACTCGAGATTCCGAATCCGTTGACAGACCCGGTGTGACCGGTCAGCTCGCCAACCTTGGTCCAGTCGACCGTCGACCAGATCCGCGCCTGGCCGCTGAAGCCTCCCGAGATCAACTCCTCCCGACCGGGGACGAAGGCGATCGCAGAAACGTGCTTGTCGTGGGCTCTGAACTCGGCGACGAGGTCGGGCTTGATCGACCTGAGAGTGCCGAGCAACTGGCTCCTCGATATGGAATAGCTCTCGCCGGTCTTGGCCATGCGGGCTCGAATAAGGGCTTTGAAGTGTTTGTTCTGCGTCATGTCTCCTCCGCTGCCGCGTTCGACCCTGCGCATCCAACGAGGCGGCATGAAGACATCGCCTGCAACTTCTCGCCCGGGGACCTGATCCCCTTTGTCCCTTCAATCCGATTCACACGGTGGCGGGTGGCGCAAGCACCCACGTAGGGCTTAGGCGACGGGCATCGCCGGCCGGTAATTTAGCACCGCCGATGGCCGGATACTCGGGAACTCCGCTCGCCCGCAAGCTGGGAATCGGAACCGCTACCCGGCTGCACCTGGTCAACGCTCCCGCCTCGATAGCGAACGAGCTGGAGAGGCCGGAGGCTGACACGGGAACCCCGGTCGTCGTCGTGATTTTCGCAACCGACGCGAGTGATCTGGAACGTCGGTTCATGGAAGCGATGGCGACTCTCCCTTCCGACGGTGCCATCTGGTGCGCGTGGCCGAAGAAGGCATCCAGGGTGCCCACCGACATCACCGAGAATCTGTTGCGCGACCTGTTCCTCCCGACCGGGATGGTGGACAACAAGGTGGCGGCTATAGATGACGTCTGGTCGGGCCTGAGGTTTGTGGTGAGAAAAGAGTCGCGAGGAACCTGGAACGCATGACCGTCAGCGGGCCCGGTAGCGCGCGTAGATGAGCCCGCTGTCGAAGGAACGCTCCTCGACCAGCTCGAGGTCGAGGCGAATGCCGTCGGGAAAGAACCGCTTGCCGCCGCCGACCACGCTGGTGGTGATGAACAGGTGGTACTCGTCCACCAGGCCGGCTGCGATCGCCTGGGACGCAAGATTCGGGCCGTCGACCGAGAGGTCGTGATCGGACTCGGCCTTGAGCTTACGGACCGAGTCGGGGTCGAAGGTCCGCTCGATCCTTGTCTTCGCGCTCGACACCGACTCGAGCGTTCTTGAGTAGACGATCTTCTCTGCAGCCTTCCAGACCTCGGCATACTGCAGGATGTGCGGCGGCACGTTGGGCTCGGCATGCACGGTCTCCCAGAAGACCATCGTCTCGTACATCCGCC
>DATEEG010000162.1:0-2862 GCA_035281305.1 Acidimicrobiia bacterium
CCAGTCGAGCTTGGCGAGGTCGAAGACCGCCGGGTTCTTGGATACCGCCGACAACTCGAATCGTTCGATGGCCAACGACAATGGGAACACTGTGAGGTCCTCTCCCGGCGACCATCCCAGCAGGCACAGATAGTTGGCCAAGGCTTCGGGGAGGTAACCGGCTTCGCGGTACTCGATCACAGCCTTCGCTCCGTGGCGTTTGGAGAGGCGCTTGCCGTCCGTGCCATGAATCAACGGGATGTGCGCGTAGATCGGCACCCCGGCACCCAACGCCAGAGTCAGCTGGATGTGCCGGGGGGTCGAAGGGAGCAAGTCCTCGCCCCGGGCCACGTGGGTGATCTGATAGTCGACGTCATCGACCGTCGAAGCAAGGTGATAGGTGGGGCGACCGTCGGACCGCAGCAACACGAAGTCGTCGAGGTTGTCGTGGTCGACCCGGATCTCTCCACGGATGAGATCGGTGAACTCGGTTGCTCCCGGTCTCGTTATCGCCAGGCGGATCGCCGCGCTCTCACCGCCCGCCCGGCGAGCCGCTGCGACCGACCGTTCGATCGTGCGGCACCGTCCGTCGTAGCCGGGGGGTCTCCCGGCGGCCTCGGCCTGCTTCCGCCGCTCGTCGAGTTCCGCCGGCGTGCAGAAACACGGATAGGCCGTCCCGTCGGCAACGAGTGCCTCGGCGGCCTCCCGATAGCGGGGGTATCGGTCCGATTGGCGATAGCTCCCATGGGGCCCGCCGACTTCTACCCCTTCGTCCCACTGCAGGCCCAGCCAACGCAGGCCATCGAGAATGTCGGCCTCGAACAAAGGATCGCTGCGCTCATCGTCAGTGTCGTCGATCCGGACGATGAAGGTTCCACCGGTGTGGCGGGCAAACAGCCAGTTGAACAACGCGGTGCGTCCGGTCCCGACGTGCATTGATCCAGTCGGTGATGGCGCGATGCGAAGGCGCGTTGTCATCGGCCGGCAACGACGGGATTGGAGAGCACCCCGATTCCGTCCACCTCGACCTCGACAACATCACCGGGTTTGATCGGCCCTACTCCCGACGGGGTGCCGGTGAGAATCACGTCGCCGGGAAGAAGGGTCATCACTTTCGAGATGAACTCGACCAGTTCGGCGACCCCGAACACCATGTCGGTGGTGAATCCGGCCTGGCGGATCTCCTCGTTGACCCGGCAGATCACCGCCAGCCTTTCGAGAGGGTCCAACTCCGTCTCGATCACCGGACCGAGCGGGCAGAAGGTGTCGAATCCCTTCGCCCTTCCCCACTGCCCGTCCTTCTTCTGGAGGTCACGGGCGCTGACATCGTTGGCGGCCGTATATCCGAAGATGTAGGGCCCGACATCCTCGGCCGCCACGTTCTTGGTGACGCGGCCGATCACCACTGCGAGTTCGGCCTCGTGTTGGACGTTCTGCGACTGGGATTTCGGGTAGACGATGGAGGCATCGGGTCCGATCACCGATGTGGCCGGCTTGAGGAAGATCATCGGCTCCTCGGGCAGCGGATTGCCCAGCTCCTCGGCGTGCTCGACGTAGTTCCGCCCCACCGCCACCACCTTGGACGGAATCACAGGCGAGAGAAGCTGCACCGCCTCCCAGGGAACCAGCGTCTCGGTGGCTTCCCAGGCCACAAAAGGGGAACCCTGGTACACGGTGACGCCCGCCGCCTCGGCAAGGCCGTAGGCAATGTCATGTCCCGTTTTGAATCGGACGATCTTCATGAGTCAGACGGTAGACGGAACCAAGGTGGGACAAACCGGCTCCGCTCAGGGGTAGTACTCGCCCTGTTCGAACATCGGCATTGCAGCCCCTTCCAGAGCCCGGGCGAAGTGCTCGATCCCGACCCCGAGGAATAGACCCTGCACCTCGACGTAGGTCTCGCCACCCGGTCCCCGTCCGATTGCCTCGGTGAAGAGTTTGCGGCCTCTTCGTGCAGCCAGCCAGGCCTCGCCGCGGATGGTCACTCCGATCGGCATCGGGAGTAGGTAGTTGATCTCGAGTCGTGCGGTGACGGCCGGGAGCATGTGGGCCATCGCCACGAAGCCGATCAGGTCGTCGAAAAAGGCGGCGGTGGCCCCGCCATGGACGACGCCCGGTCCACCCTCGAATCTGGGAGGAAAGTTCAGTTCTGCGACCACCTTGTCGCCTCCAGCCTGGGCACAACCCCGAGGCGGTCGGGGTTCTCAGGACCGCACCCGAAGCAGGTGAGGAGGTGGTAGGACGGCATCGCCGCCGCGGCTGCCCGGTCGGAGATCGGGACCACCTCTCCGGTGATGTAACGGAAGGTCACACGCCGATGATCCGCAACCTGCGCTTGATCCATTCGGGCTTCAGTTCAAGCAGGTCCGGTTCTATGTCCGCCACAGCCGCTCGCCCCGGCGACGGCTCGTGGGCGGTCGCCTCGATCCATCGTTCCCGCCTCTCGACGAAATCGGGGGGTAAGCCCTCGCCGAATCCGGCCAGGATCATGGCCACCTCGAGATCTTCAGGCACGGGGGCGCGGCCGAAGTGTGATGCGCGGGCCGCCATGAGAGCGGCCAGGACCGACTCCAATCCATCTGATCGCTCGGGAAGATCGGCCGCACGTACCAGTTTGAGAGCCCAGCCGGTGTCGGGGCCGGGAGTGCCAAAAGCTCCACCCCACC
Organism: Acidimicrobiia bacterium; assembly: GCA_035281305.1. Classification (GTDB taxonomy): domain Bacteria; phylum Actinomycetota; class Acidimicrobiia; order Spongiisociales; family ZC4RG35; genus DATEEG01. Next base: position 2,646 of record DATEEG010000162.1, read on the forward strand.
GCATCTGGTCCGGGCTGACGATGACCCCGGGCCGGGTCGGGCGCCAGCGACGGGGCGGATCGGTGTCAGGGGTCGGCCGAGGGAGGTCCGACGAGTCGACGTCAACGTTCGGTTGCTGACCCATTATGAGAGCCTCACAGGAACGTGAGCCAGGATCGGTAGGCCGGCAGCTTGCCGGTGACCGCTTGCGCGAACCGATCCTGCGCTCGACGCGTCA
>DATEEG010000163.1:0-2381 GCA_035281305.1 Acidimicrobiia bacterium
GGGGCAATGGCGACCGCCTGCATCTGCACGCCCTGGCGGTCCATGTGAGCCAGTCGGCGGGCCGGGTCGGTCAACATCGGCAGCAGATCAGCAAAGAGCTTCTGGTTGTATTCGGTGCTGACACCGCCGTAACGAAGAAACGGATCCTTGGCCGGGTCGAATTGGTCGGCCACCAAACGCCCGATCTCGGGAACCAGGATGTGGGCGTGGATGTCAACAGTTAACGTCATGAAGTTTCCCCCTGAGAGCTAGTCGGTGAGTATTGCCACGGCCCTGGTCGGCCCGCCATGGGCGCCTACCACCTTGAGGGGAAACCCCGCAAAGGTGAACCGCCGCCCGACGACCTCGGTCAGGATCAGGTTCTCGTAGTGGGTCATGTGATTGGCCCGGCACATCATGTGACAGGGGTAGGTCTTGGAGATCGGATTGTCCGGAGTCGGAGAGTCGACGCCGAAGGTCTTGATTCCGCTGTCGAGCAGCCACTGGCTCGCCTCGGCCCCGAGACCCGGGAAATCGGTCAGGTACTTCGTTGTTCCTTTGTGGCGATCGAAGGTGGCGGTGTAGAAGAACAACATGTCGCCCTTCCGCACCTCGAGGCTGGCCGCCGAAAGTGCGGCCTCGATCTGGCCAGGGGAGATGTCGGTCTGGGGCGCAATGTCGGAAACGTCGACACACAACGCGTCTCCATAGAACAGATCGAGGGGCATCTGGTCGATGGTCGGGGCATCAGGATCGGGATCGAGATGGCTGAACGAGTCGACATGGGTGGGACCGTTGTCATTGAGCATGAAGCCCCAGGTCTGAAACGAAAAGCCACCCTCGAAGCGCGGGGCGGTTTCCTCGTGGGTTACGTGTTGGAAGGTCACGGTCTTCAGGTGACCCGGGTAGACCTTCATGCCCTCATAGATGTCTTGGGACAGGTCGACCAGTCGCATACTTCCTCCTCATTAGTACATGACCACGCCGGAATTGACGTTGATGTCGGCCCCGGTGATCGCAGCGGCGGACTCAGATGCCAGAAAGACCACGACAGACGCCACATCCTCGGGTGAGGTGAGACGTCCCAGAGGTGACAGTGCGGTGAAGTCCTCCCTCACGACGGCGCCGGGCACCCCCCGGGCTTCGGCCTGACGGTCGATGACCCAATCGATTCGGGGGCCTTCGACGAAGCCAGGCGAGATCAGATTCACCCGCACCCCGAAAGGACCCGTCTCGAGAGCGAGCGTGCGGGTCAGGCCCACCAGGGCGAGTTTGCTGGTTGCGTAGGGGCTTCGGCCCAAGAGAGGGCGCTTTCCGGTGATCGATCCGATGTTCACGATGGATCCCCGCCCCCGCTCGATCATGGGCGGCACGAAAGCCCGGGAGCAAAGGAAGACCGCGTCGACATTCACTGCCATGGTCTCGGCCCACTCGTCCGGATCCAGGTCCCACATCATCCCTTGCGGGCCGGCGATCCCGCTGTTGTTCACCAGCAGATCGACGGGACCGATCGCGAACGCGGCCTCGGCGAGGCGTTCGATCTGAGGCCGGCTGCGGAGATCGGTAGGGACCGCAATCGCCTTCCCGCCCGCCTCCTCGATCTCGTGCTTGACGGCCCCGAGCTCGTTCTCGGAGCGGGCCGCGAGGACCAGTTGGTAGCCCGCCCTGGCCAGGGCCAGAGCAATCGAACGCCCGATGCCCCGCCCGCCACCGGTCACCACCGCGACCCACCCTTCAGCCATGTTCCCGCCGACCAGCCTCTCGGCCGAATGACTCGTATACCGGTCGCGACCAAGCACGATCGCACCGTCCGGCGGAGTCCCAGACCTGTTGGAAAGCCGACGATGCATCATGCATCATGTGGGCCCTACGTATACATTTGCGGCGCGCCAGGTGTCAACTGCGGAAAACCCCGGGGGCGTTGCACCAGGTTTCGTCTCGGACGGGACTGCCATCGATTGCAGCCCGAACGTAGAATCACGAAATGCAGAAATTGGCGACGTTGCGCGACGTTGCCGCCCGTTCTCAGGTCCATGCCTCGACGGCGTCGCGAGCCCTCAATCCGGCCACCCGGTCCCTGGTCAACACCGAAACCGTCGACCGGGTGCTCCGGGCCGCCCGCGAGCTCGGGTATCGCCCCAATTCGCTCGCCCGGGGCCTCAAGACCAACCGCACCCACACCATCGGGATGCTGCTCCCTGACCTGACCAACCCCCTGTTTCCTCCCATCGTTCGAGGGATCGAAGACACCCTGGGTTCGGCCGATTACACCTTGATCCTGGCCAATACGGACAACCACGCCGACCGAGAACGTCAGACCGTCGCCAAGATGCTCGATCGACGCGTGGATGGGTTGATCCTGGCGACCGCCCATCGCACCGCCCCCCTCGTCGAGGAGGTGA
>DATEEG010000164.1:0-2154 GCA_035281305.1 Acidimicrobiia bacterium
ACATCGACGGATGGTCGCGGATTCGGGCACGCAAGCCTCAACGCCGGAATCAGCCGAGCGTGGCTCCAAGTTGTTGGCGTTCCTATTCACCGACATCGAAGGATCGACCCGGCTAGCCAAAACCCTCGGCGACCGGTACGAGCAGGTTCTCGACCGGCATCGGGAAATCATGCGTGAGGAGTTCTCGCGCTACGGTGGTTCCGAGGTCGGGACCGAAGGCGACTCCTTCTTCGTCGTGTTTGCAAGTCCCGTGCTAGCTCTCCAGGCCGCTTCCTCCGCTCAGGCTGCTTTGGGGGCCGCGCCTTGGCCGGAAGGCATCGATGTGCGGGTTCGGATGGGACTGCACGTCGGAGAAGCGCACCATCGGGATGGTGATTACATCGGGGTAGAGGTGCACAGGGCCGCCCGAGTGGCCGGGGTCGCCCACGGCGGCCAGATCCTGCTGTCGGAGGCAGCGGCGGCCGTCATCGGTGACACCATCCCCGAAGATCTCGGTCTCCGTGACCTTGGTTTCCACCGGCTGAAGGACTTCGACTCCCCGGCCCGTCTCTTCCAGGTGACCGGGTCGCGGCTGGCCTCGGATTTCCCGCCGATTCGCACTGCGGGCCGAAGGGACACCAACCTTCCCACGAGCCTGACCAGTTTCGTCGGGCGAGAAGCAGAGCTGGCCGACCTCGAGGACCTCCTCGGTTCGCACCGGCTCATCAGCCTTATCGGTACCGGCGGCTCCGGGAAGACCCGGCTGATGCTCGAAGTCGCAGCCCGGATCTTCGATCGTTTCGACGGCGCATGGCTGGTCGAACTCGCCCCGATAAGGCACGCCGATCTCGTGGTCAATGAGGTAGCGCGTGTACTGGGCATTCGCGACGAACCGGGCCGTTCGCCGTTGGACGCTGTGATCGACTTCCTGCGATCTAAACCGCTCCTGATTCTCTTGGACAACTGTGAGCACCTCATCGGTGCGGTTGCAGACATGGTCGAAATTCTCCTGGTCGCCTGCCCGACGTTGAAGATTGTCTGCACAAGCCGGGAGGCCCTCGGAGTGCGAGGGGAGACGTTATTGCAGGTGCCGTCGCTCTCGTTACCCACACCCCCGGCCGTCGACCATGGCGTCGAATCGACCGGTTGGTTTGCGGAGGTAGCTGCCGCCGAGGCTGTCCGCCTGTTCGTCGACCGGGCAAGAGCAGTATTGAGCTCTTTCTCCCTCAACCCGGACAACGCCCTAGCCGTGGTCGAGATTTGTCGGCGTCTCGACGGAATCCCGCTTGCGATCGAGCTGGCGGCCGCCCGCATCAAAGTCCTGTCGGCTCAGGAGATTGCCCTGAGGTTGAACGATCGGTTCCGCCTTCTCACCGGCGGTTCCCGTACGGCGCTGCCCCGCCAACAGACCCTGCAAGCTCTCATCGACTGGAGCTGGGATCTCTTGGCGGAGCCCGACAAGGCGTTGCTGCGGCGATTGGCGGTATTTGCGGGGGGTTGGACGTTGCAGGCCGCCGAAGCAATCACCCGGCCGCCGGACGAAGCCCGGGGGGAGGTCGATCCTGCGACCGACATTTTGGATGGACTGGGGCAGCTGATAGATCGATCGCTGGTTGTCGTCGATCGCACGGGCTCGACCCGGTACCGGCTGCTGGAAACCATTCGGCAGTACGGTCTCGACAAGCTTTCCTCATCAGGGGAGGCGCTGGTCCTGCGGCGCCGACATCTGGCCTACTTTCTCGATCTGGCGGTCGAGGCAGTCCCCCACTTGCGTGGACCCGGGGTCGTCGAATGGTTGGAGAGGCTCGACGCTGAGGCCGACAATCTTCGCTCGGCCCTGGACTGGGGACTCGAGACCGGGTCGGAGAAGGCTATCCGGCTGGCGGTCGCATTGAACTTCTTCTGGAGGTCGCGATCGGTCGGGTCGGAGGCCCTCGATTTCCTGGCGCGGGCCTCCAGTCTGGCCAGGCGGCTCCCGAAGCCTCCCGCCGAAGGGGTCCGGGATCACGACATTTTGGTCTCCCGGATCTTGTCGGCCGAGGCTTTCCATATCGCGATCTGGAAGGGGGGAAAAGGTGCCCTCGAACTGGCTGAGGAGGCCTATGCCTTGGCCCGCCAGGTTGACGACGCCGAAACCTGGTCGGGCGCGTTGGCGGCGGTGAGCGTGAGTTACAG
>DATEEG010000165.1:0-2766 GCA_035281305.1 Acidimicrobiia bacterium
GCCGCCGATAGCCGTGGGGAGGCCGGAGTGGTCCTCTCCTCGGGACCCAAAGTAGGAGCCAATGTGTTGTCAGAGATCCTCTGCACCGGCCAGATCCGAGTAATCGTTTCCGACCAGGAAGGGAATCGGGTCGACTACTCCGACTTGGGGGAAGCGATTCCCCCCGCCATCCGCACCCTCATTTGGGCTCGGGATCAGGGAGTGTGCACGGTGGATGGCTGCTCTTCTCGTTACCGGCTGCAACCCCACCACCTCGTTTCCCGCAGCCAAGGCGGCAGCCACCATCCATCAAACCTCACCCTCTTATGTTGGTTCCACCATCACGTTGTCATCCACGGACTCGGGTTTCGATTCGACCCGGATAGTCCCCCGCAAAGACGACGGTTCATCCGCCAGACCCACCCCCGCGGCCCGCCTGGATAGTCTCAGCTAATCCTTATCGCCAAACGCTGCCGAAAATGCCGGATGACTGGATGGAAGCCTGTACCCCGTCGTGCCAAACGTCGCCAATGTCCCCTCGGGGAGGTCGACAAAGCGTGAACCCGCATGGAGTTGGGTGATGCGCTCACGGGTTTCGCGTGGCGCCCTGGGTCCGATCACCACCGATTTGCGTGCGGCCCGGATAAGGCGGTCGAGCGTCTCGGAATCGGCGGCGGCGTTGATTACCACGGCGTCGAAGTTGCCCGGTGTGGCCCGCTCCAGCGCCGGGGGCGATCGCCAGACCTTGCGATCGGCTAGCCGCTTGGCGGTGGTGGGGTCACCATGAACCAGGACCCGCTGCAGATCCACGATGTCATCCACCAATCCGGCGAGACCCTTCGGTCGTTTTCTCCGGGGAAGGTTGGCTCGATAGCTCCTGATTTGCTCGATTAGTCCGAACAGCTCCTGGAGGCGATGGTCGTAGGTATGGCGCCGGCGGGCTTCTTCCCATCCAGCTTGCGCGATCTGTTCGCCTTCGCCGTGGATTAGGTCGATGGCCTGCTTGCCGATGGGATCCTCGATTTCGGCGTAGTGGACTCCGGGAGTCATCAACTCGTCGAGCCCGGGAGCGGGGTCGGTGAGGAGCAAAGCCCCGGCCCCCATCGCTTCGAAGACCCTCATGGTGATCGGCTGATGGCGAGTGCCACCCTCGTTGATGACAATGCGTGAGTTGGCGTAGAGGCGTGACTGTTCTTCGGGAGTGACGCCCTGGGCGACCATTACCCGATCGGGCCCGAGAGCTGACTTCAGATCCTCGAGCAGGCCTATCCGCCGGTCATGGGTGCCCTGTGTCAGCGACCCAACGAAGCCCACATCCCACTGCCGCTCGCGCCAGGGGATGGGGTCGGCGGTGACCTCGGGCGCCACTGCAAACGGGAATCGCTCCACCCGACCGAGAAACCGACCTGCGAGGTGCCACGAGTGGGCCAGCAGGATCACGTTTGCGCCGTAACGGATCTGAAGTCGCAGGTTCACGTCGAGGTGATGTTCGCCGTGATGAACCCAGAAAAAGACAGGGACGCCTGGGTTGCGGCCGAACACGCGAATTTCCGGCAGCGGGCTTTCCACGAACACCACCGCGGAGGTTGAGGGGTCCACCCGCGCCCAGTCGAGCACCTCAGTATGTTCGACTACCGCCCCTGACCGCTGCTGAGCAGCTTCCAGATACCTTCCAGGGTTGCGCTCAGTTCGGTGGTAGGCGATGACGATCGGGCCGTCAGGAGCGGCTCTCGAAAGCGGGTGCCGTAGCGCGGAGGGGGTAACTAGTACTGACTCCCGTGACTGCGGGTACACAGTGACGAGGCTAAACCGAACCTGTCGTACAAATCGTGGGGGGTCACTGACACCAAATTGGTCGTCGGTATGCGCCGAATATGTCGGAAGGGGAGCAGAGCCTGCTCCCCTTCCTGGTCATCAAGACGGCTCGTCGGGTCGCTATCAGTCGCTGGCCGGCCCGGCAGCCCCGGTCGAAGACGCGGTCGAGAGCGGTGATGTCAGTGTTGACACCGATCCTGCTCCGATGAACTGAGCGACGATGGCAGCGTTGAAAGCGTCACCATCCCCAGCTGAGTTTGCGCCACATAGCGTGACCGTATTGGGTCCCGCTGCCACCGCCGCCAATCCATGCACCGCCGTTGAGTAGTCGTCGGCTGTACCGTCGGCCGCGTAGGTAGTGGCACCCGAGACGGGATTGTTCGGTTCTAAGCCAGTGATGCCACACGAGCCATCATTGACTTCGATCCAGATCGTGTGAAAAGAGCCGCCCGTCCCTGAGTTACCGACGGCGGCGTTGCCTATGACAAGCACGTGCCCACCCGACGGTGCTGTCAGGCTGGCTTCCACGATCGGCGTTCCTGTTGCTTCCAGCGCGACATTGAAGCCTGCCTCAAACCAGTCGTAACCTTGGCCCGCAGTCACGTTCAGGTCACTTGAACTTACGAAGTCGCTTGGTTCATTCCCTTGGAGCGCGCCGGCGTCCACGACCTGGTTATCTGCGAGGCGGTGGAGGAAGGCGGCCATTTGTCCGCGCGTGACAAAGTCGCTGGGGCAGTACAGGGTGTTGGCTGGGGGGTTACAGCCGCGGGTGACGTCGGCATCGGCCAGCCAGGAGATGTCGTCGTGGAAGGTATTGGAGTCGGGTACGTCCGTGAACCGGTCAGCTGCGTACGCAGTGATCGGGGCCACGATCATGGCCGTCACCAACACGATCAGGGCGGTGCGTACCCACCGCTTTTTGATACGGAAGTTGACCGAATAGGAGTCCATACGGATCTCTCCCCTCTCTGT
>DATEEG010000166.1:0-3727 GCA_035281305.1 Acidimicrobiia bacterium
CCCGGCGGGTCAAGGCGGTGGCATCTGCCCTGAGCCGGCTCGACCCCGGTGACCAGGCCAAGGTCCGGGATGCTTTCCAGATCCTGGCCCCGCTCCTCCGCTGATCAGGTTGGTGATTTACTTTCCTAAAGTAATCTTTTACTTAGGAAAGTTATGAGTCCCGCGCCCACATCATCCCAAGCACGAACCGCCACTTCGGAGGTTGCGGCCCGACTCCGATTGGCGGTGGCCCGACTTCAGCGGATCGTCCGCCAGCAGGCCATGGGTGGCCTCAATCTCGCCGAGGGGTCGTGCCTGGCGATCATCGACCGCCACGGCCCCCTCTCGCTGTCGGATGTCGCTTCCCGCGAAAATCTGTCTGCCCCGACTATCACGAAGATCGTTACCCGTCTCGAGGCCGAGGGCCTGATCGAACGCCTGGCGGATCCGGCCGATCGGCGAGTCACCCTGGTGGCGGTGTCGAACGACGGGGCCGGGTTGCTGGAACGAGTGCGGAGCAGTCGCACCGCTTACCTCCACCGCAAGCTCAGAGAGTTGAGCGACGAGGACTTGAATCGCCTCCTGGCCGCCCTCCCGGTGCTCGAGGCGTTGGCCAGCGAGCACACCGAAGCTGACGTGACACCATGACCGTGTCTGCAATGTGGGGCGACACATTCCGGTCGCTGCGGGTTCGGAACTTCAGGCTCTTCTTCGTGGGCCAACTCGTAAGCCAGAGCGGCACCTGGATGACGATGATCGCCCAGACCCTCCTTCTCCTCGATCTGACCGGCTCGGGGGTGATGCTGGGAATTCTGGCCGCCTGCCAGTTCGGACCGGTGCTGATCTTCGGCGCCTGGGCCGGAGCCATCGCCGATCGGGTCGACAAGCGGCGACTCCTGTTCTTCACCCAGATCGGAGCGATGCTCCAATCGCTCGTGTTCGGCTTAGTTGTAATCACCGACAACATCACCGTTGGCCGGATCCTGGCGCTGGCAACGGTGCAGGGGGTCCTCACCGCCTTCGACAACCCCGTCCGTCGCGCCTTCGTTACCGAAATGGTCCCGACCGAGCACGTGGCGAACGCCGTCAGCCTCAACAGCGCCATCATGACCGGTTCCCGGGTCATCGGGCCGGCTCTCGCCGGGGTCCTGATCAGTGCGTTCGGGTACGCCTGGTGTTTCCTTCTGGACAGCTTCAGCTACCTCGCGGTTCTGGGCGGGATTGCGATGATGCGAAAAGCCGAATTGTTCCCGTCGGTGAAGGCCGAACGAGCCCAGGGCCAGGTTCGCGCCGGCCTCAGCTATGTCCGGTCCAACCAGGACCTCTTCGTACCGATGGTGATGATGGCAATCATCGGCACCTTCGCCTTCAACTTCTCGGTGGCGACGCCTCTGTTGATCACGGGGGCCCTGGGTGGAAGCCAGCAGGCATTCACCCTCTTCTTCTCGTGCATGAGCTTCGGAGCCCTCGCGGTCGCGCTGGCTACCGCCCGCCGCCGGATAATTCCACGAAGTCACCTGGTCGTTTCCGCCTCGTTGTTCGGCGCCGCCATGTGCGGTCTGGCCGTCAGCCCGACTTTATGGGTGGTCTATCCGATCGGCTTTCTGGTCGGAATGGGCAGCGTCGGCTTCATGACCTCGTGCAATGCAATCCTGCAACTGCAGGCTGCCCCGGCCTTCCGCGGCAGAGTGCTGGCCCTTCAGGCCATGGTCTTCCTTGGCAGCACTCCGATCGGGGGCCCGATCATCGGCTGGGCCGGTGACACCCTGGGACGGCGGGCGCCGGTTCTCATCGGGGGCCTCGCGTGCTTTGCAGCCGCCGCCTGGGGCCACTTCGCCTGGCGCAGGCGAAACCCGGTCCTGGTCGAGGCGACGGTCAGCCCGGCCGAAGTGTTCGGCGGCGGTGCCCGATAGGGCCGGCCTTTCCCCGTCCAACCACCCCGCCCCGAACCTCTCCTTCAAGTAGCGTCAACCCATGGTCCGTTCTGTCACCGACGACGACCGCTGGCTGTTTGGTGAAGGCCGTCACCAAAGTCTCCACGACATCCTCGGATCCCACCTCGATGCCGGCGGCGCCACCTTCCGGTCCTGGGCTCCGAACGCGGCCCGGGTTTCAGTTGTCGGTGATTTCAACGATTGGTCGGCCGAGGCCAATCCCCTCGAGCCGATCGGCGCCGGGCTCTGGGAGACACGGATCGACGGCCTCCACAAGGGCGATACCTACAAGTTCAGAGTCACATCACGCAGCGGGTACGGCGCTGTCAACAAGGCAGACCCCTACGCGCTCACGGCCGAAACCCCTCCCGCCACCGCATCACGGCTGTGGGCTATGGACTACGAGTGGGGAGACGGCGCCTGGATGCAGGACCGAGCCTCCCAACTCGATCCGGGATCTCCGATCTCGACCTACGAGATGCACCTCGGGTCATGGCGCGACTATGGCAACGTCACCTATCGGGGAATAGCCCGGGAGTTGGCCGATTACCTCCTTGAACAGGGATTCACCCACGTCGAGTTTCTGCCACTGATGGAGCACCCCTTCTACGGATCGTGGGGCTACCAGAGCACCGGCTACTTCGCTGCCACGTCGCGCTTTGGAGAGCCCGAGGATCTGATGTACCTGATCGATCATCTCCACCAGCGGGGCATCGGCGTGATTCTGGACTGGGTCCCATCGCATTTTCCGACCGATCAACACGGGCTCGGTCTGTTCGACGGAACCCACCTCTACGAGCACCCCGATCCCAGGCGGGGCTTTCACCCGGACTGGAGCTCGTACATCTTCAACTATGAGCGTCCGGAGATTCAAAGCTTCCTTCTCTCTTCGGCCCATTTCTGGCTCGACCAATATCACGCCGACGCGCTGAGAGTGGACGCGGTCGCCTCCATGCTGTATCTCGACTATTCGCGGAAGGAGGGAGAGTGGATTCCTAATCGGTACGGAGGTCGTGAGAACCTGGCCGCGGTCGAGTTCCTCCGCAAGCTCTCGAGCACCGTGAAGACCCGTTTCCCCGGGGCCGGGATCATCGCCGAAGAATCAACGGCGTGGCCCGGTGTAACGGGATCGACCGATGGCGATGGGCTGGGCTTTCACTACAAGTGGGACATGGGCTGGATGAACGACACCATGCGTTACTGCCACCTCGACCCGCTCTTCCGATCGCACCCGGAGAGTCACCGCCTGGTTACCTTCCGGGGAATCTACGCCACGTCGGAGCGCTTCATCCTGGCCCTCTCGCACGACGAGGTGGTCCATGGCAAGCGATCGCTGCTTGGCAAGCAATGGGGAGACGCCCGCCGCCAGTTCGCGGGCCTCCGAACCCTGTACGGGTATATGTGGTCGGTCCCCGGCAAAAAGCTGCTGTTCATGGGCGGAGAGTTTGGCCAGTGGACGGAATGGAACCATGACGCCGAGCTTGATTGGGTGCTGCTGGAGTACCAGCCTCATCAGGAGGTCCTTGCCTGGGTGCGGGAACTCAACAGGCTCCACCGCACCGAACCGGCCCTGCACAGGGCAGACCATCAACCCGACGGATTCCAATGGGTCGAAGCCGACGACTATGCGCGGGCGGTTTTCGCCTACCTTCGAAAAGCCCCCGACGCCCGGCCCATCCTGGTATTGCTCAACTTCACCCCCGTGCCTTGGGAGGCCTACCGAGTCGGGGTGCCGGAGGGGGGAGCCTGGGAGGTTCTGACCTCGAGCGACGATCCGGTTTACGGGGGGGCGGGGCTAGGAGTGACCGGGGTCG
>DATEEG010000167.1:0-2877 GCA_035281305.1 Acidimicrobiia bacterium
CGTCGACCTGGCCGGCCAGATGCTGGGGGCGGTGGGCCGTGTTGTCCCCGCCGCCAACCAGGCGGCCGAACTGACCGCGGTGGTGGGCGGCAAGAGGGTCAGTGGGCAAGCTTTGATCACCAAGGCCCGGAGCGGAATCTCCGCCATGGAAGTTGGACCGGAGGGTCTCACCGCCAATCCGGCGGCACTCTCTGCGATCGCCGGGGCCGACCAGATCGTGTTGGGGCCGGGCAGCCTCTTCACTTCGTTGATGGCTGTTCTCCTGGTGCCGGGCGTCGCCCAGGCCTGGGCTTCCTCCCGCGCTAAAAAGGTCTTCGTACTCAACCTCATCGAACAGGATGGGGAGACTCTCGGGATGAGCGGTGCCGATCACCTGGCCGCTCTGTCCAAGATCGCCGGAATCGAGGGACCGGGAATCGTGGTCTCACATCGAGGTGAGTTCATCATTCCGGCTCACCTCACCGCCGTCACCTTGTCCGACGACGAAGCTCTCACCCTGGACTGGCAGGTGGTCGAGGCCGATCTCACGGACCCGGATGCCGACTGGCCCGCCCATGAGCCGATGGCGCTCGGTCAGGTGCTCGGCGAACTCTTCTGACTTGAGCCGGTGGCGCTAGACCCGACCCAGCGATGAAGCCAAGTGAACCGGCTTCGTTCGGTGAATCCCAGACCCGTGTACAGGCTGTGTGCGGATTTGTTGTCGCCTTGGGTGACGACCTCTGTCTGTTCGATGCCTTGTTCGGCCAGGCGACGGACAGCTACCTTGACGAGAGAAGAGCCGACGCCCGCCCCTCGATGGGACTCGGCGACCGCAATTAGACCGATCACTCCGGGACCTCCCTTAGAAACTCCGAACGCGATATATCCGTGTGGTTCACCGGGAGGGCCTGAAACATACACTGTCTCCGTCGGACTGTTGAAGCTGCGCTCGATCCACGCTGCATACAGAGCGTCCGCTCGGTTGGGGGGAAATGACCGGTCCGTGTAGAAGCGCGTGTTGCGATGGCTTCGTGATGCCAGCGCCTTCAATGGAACCAGATCGGATCCACCCGCCTCCCGAATTTCCGCGCCGCCCTCCAAGGGCAAGGTTTGGGACGCCAGATCTAGTCCCAGCTCCACCCTCACGTCGACCTTCTTGAAGCCGGCTCGCTGGCCGAGTCCGACTTGGGCCTCGTCGGGATCGCTCAACCAGTAGAGGCACTGGATGCCGGCTGCGTCAGCTTTGTCCAGCGCCCTCGTCAGGTCAACCTCAGAGATCATCGGGGAGAGCAGGCGGCCTATCGAAATGCCGAAATGGTCGCTGTCCCAAGGAAGGCGGACCCACCCTGGGGAATCACCACCTGCTTCAGGCAGGGTCATCGGGGGCGGAGGGCGACTCGGTTTCGCGGTCCTCGAGGTAGGCGGGTCGGCCCATCGAACGGACGTGAATCCTTGCGATGTACTCGCCGATGAGGCCCAGCGCAAACAGCTGAACCCCTCCAAACAGAACGATGGCCGAGGCGATGAAGGTGAAGCCGGGAACGATTACGCCACCAATTGCCCACCTGACCAGAAGATAGGCGAGGAGCCCGCCCCCGAACAGCGTGGCCGAAAGGCCGAGGATGCTGGCAATCTGCAGAGGAAGAATCGAGAAACCCGTGATCATGTTGAGGGCGTGCGCAAGAAGCCGGCGCACCGTGTAGTTGGACGTGCCTTGGGCTCGCGGATGATGCTCGACTTCGATGTAGGTGAAGCGCGACGTGGCCCAGGTCAGAAGAACATCGATCGAGACATTGGGTGCGCTGAAACCCTCGAAACCGTCGCGAAGGGAGGTCCGGAAGGCGCGGAAGGCGCTGAGGTGCCTGGCGTTCTCGGCACCCATGCCCCCGCTGAGGGCGATCTTGGTCATGGTCGACGCCAAATTGCGCAGTAAGCCGTGCTGCTGCTTCGTCGGAGCACCGTAGACGACATCAGCCTCCCCGAGGCGCGTAAGCAAACGCGGTATCTCCTCAGGGGGATGCTGGAGGTCATCGTCGATAGTGACGGTGGTGGCGAATCGGGCCTTCCTCAGCCCGCAGAGCAGGGCGTTGTGCTGGCCGAAGTTCCGCGTCAATCTTGTCGGAACAACTGTCGACCTGCTCTCGGAGACAGCGACTATCTGTTTCCAACTCTCGTCGCGGCTGCCGTCGTCGACGAGGATGATCTCGAACTTCTGATGCTCATTGGTCAGGACCTTGCTGATCCGCTCGACCAGCTCGAAGATCGTGTCGGCACTGTTGAAAACCGGTACTACTACCGAGATACCGTCAGTGATCATCGTTGCTCCCGCTGCCTGCTTCCGCCACCAGGCTCTCGAGGTACACGGCGTAATCGCTGGCACCGAGGGCCTTGGCCGTCATCATTAGGGCCTGGCTGTCGATGTATCCGAGGCGCCAGGCGATCTCGTCGGGGCTCGCCACCAGTAGCCCCTGCCGCTCTTGCACCGTTTGCACGAAGGATGCGGCCTGGTGGAGGGCTTCATGAGTGCCGGTGTCGAGCCAGGCGAATCCGCGATGGAGAACCTTCATCTGCAGGAGACCGCGGTCGAGATACCAGTTGTTGACAGCGGTGATCTCCAGCTCGTTCCTCGACGACGGCTCGATATGCCGGGCCACGTCGGCCACGCCGGGCGGATAGAAGTACAGGCCGGTCACCGCCAGATGGGAAGGCGGGTTGAGGGGCTTCTCAACGATCCGCGCCACCGACCCATCAGCAGCCAGCTGCACGACTCCGTAGCGCTCAGGGTTCTTGACGCGGTAGGTGAAGATCGTCGCATGGTCCCGGCCTTCATTGGCGTCAGCCAGGACTCCGGTCAGGCCGTGCCCGAAGAACAGGTTGTCGCCGAGGACGAGGGCGGCG
>DATEEG010000168.1:0-2595 GCA_035281305.1 Acidimicrobiia bacterium
CCGCTCGATTCGCAACCGGTGCGCCTGGGCGGGATGGAGCTTCACTCGTCGCCGCGACCGTTGTAGATCGGCCCCCCGGCCCGAGCGTATCCCTCGAGCACGGCTGTGGCCTCGGACCGGAAGACGTCCTGAACAACTTCGATGCCCCTTCTGCCGAGAAGACCGATCCAGTCGGCGGGCTTGTCTCCTTCGTCGAAGCCGATCCGGCGGGCATCTTCGTCCCTGGCCCCACAGATCAATCGCGCCACCCCCGACCACGGAATGGCACCAAGGCACATGGCACACGGCTCGGTCGAGGAGACCAGTTCCGTCGCCCGAACCCCGAGATCAAATGACTCGAGCGCCTGACCGGCCAACGCTATGGCCAGCATCTCGGCGTGGGCGAGGGCTGCGTGGGTCGAGACGACGAGATTGACTCCAGGGGCGATCAGCTTCCCGGTCTCGACGTCGAAGACGGCGGCTCCGAACGGCCCGCCCGTCTGGCGGGCGACGTTGGTGCGGGCCAGCTCGATCACCAGCGACATTCGCTCCTCGATAGTCGCGTAGGCGGCCCCGTCGAGGCACACCTCCGAAATCCAATCGGGGAGTGAGACGGTCAGGCTGGGGAACGCAGGCGGCACGTCATCCACCCTTCTCGGCGTTGAGATAGTTGTAAATCGTTATGCGACTGACCCCCATTGCGTCGGCGACGTCCTCGACCGCCTTTCGCAGAAGGAAGGCCCCGCGGGCGTCGAGCAGTCTGACAGCTGCTTGCTTGGCCTCCCTCGACAGCGCCACCAGGGGCGCCCCGAGCTCCAACTCCACGTCCCCGATCATTCTCGTGAGCGCATCGTGCAAGGTCGTCGGTGCGGTCGCAGCGTGGGAAGCAGAACCGGTAGTGATATGAAGGGAGATCCGATCGGCCCCAGCCGAGAAGGCGCTTCGAAGGAGCGGTCCGGCGACGTCGATCAATGCGTCGAGCCCGCCATGGGCGACGGAGCCGAACGGCCCCACCCGGACCTCGAGGCCGCGGGCTGCAACCTCTTCTATCGCCGCAGTGACATGATGTCCGGGACGACCTTCGGTGAAAGGTTCGACGAAGAACTCAAGCCTCGGGTCGGGTTCCTCCATGTCGACCTAGGGGGCCGAAACCTCGCCGTAGATATCCGGCCTCCGGTCGCGATAGAAAGCCCAATGACGACGTACTTCTTCGATCAGTCCCATATCGAGACTGCGGACCAGCACCTCGTCTTCAGTATCGGAGGCCACCCCGTCGATCACTTGCCCCCGGGGGGATGCGAAGTAGGAACTTCCGTAATAGTCGGTGTCCTCGAGGTCCTCTCGTCCGACCCGGTTGATCGCTCCGACGAAGTACTCGTTGGCGACCGCCGCGGCAGGCTGTTCGAGCTGCCACAAATACGACGAATGGCCGCGGGTGGTCGCGGAGGGATTGAAAACGATCTTGGCGCCCTTGAGCCCCAGCACTCTCCAACCCTCGGGGAAGTGGCGGTCATAACAGATGTACACGCCGATTCTTCCAACCGCAGTGTCGAAGATCGGATAGCCCAGATTCCCCGGCCGGAAGTAGAACTTCTCCCAGAAGCCCTTGACCTGGGGGATATGAGTCTTGCGGTACTTGCCGAGGAACTGGCCATCACTGTCGATGACGGCGGCGGTGTTGTAGAACGTGCCCTCGTCGACTCTCTCATAGATCGGTGCCACGATGACCATCTCCGTCTCCCGGGCGAGATCCATTACCCGTTTCACGGTGGGACCGTTCGGTATCTCTTCGGCCGTGTCGTAGTAGGCAGGATCCTGAACCGTGCAGAAGTACGGCGTCGTGAAGATCTCCTGGAAGCAGAGGGCCTGGGCGCCTAGCTCCGCGGCCTGGCGGGCGTACCCGAAGTTCTTTTCGATCATGGACTCTTTGTCGCCGGTCCACTCCGACTGCACCAGGGCAGCTTTAACGATTGTCATACGGCGGCTTCAAGCGGTCGGCACATCGTTTCAGACTCCACGGTCGGCACAGGCGAGCGAGTGTAGGACTTGTGCCAACGCCGCTTTGACAAATCGTAAACCACCCGGTTTGGCCAATTTGTGTCCGCGAGCAACCCGAAGAACCGCCGATCCTCAACCTCACCCGGACGGGCAGGAGGCCGCGATGGGAACGCCACCGGGGATCGTCACCTCTGGTGTCGTTCAATGCCCGTAAACAAGACGACCACATGTTGTCCCCGGTCGACGTACTCGATGACCGAGGGGTCGAGCAACGCCGCCAAGCCGGCGGACCCGGTATGCCCGACGTTCATGCCGGTGTGGGTACGCGCCAGTTCATTGGCCCGTAGCACCATCTTCTCGTTGACCACAGTGGCCTGCCCCTCGGAGCGGAGCATTGCCGCCATCACCGGCAGCCAGTCGTAGGTCAGGTCGTCAACGATGCCGGATGCGGAAGTGGGGCCAACCTCCTCCCACGCCCACATGAAGCGATCAGGCTCGCGTTGGGCATCCTCGAGGGCGAGATCGATAGCGTCGCCGTGATCGAGGAGTGGGTGGGCTTCGATCTTCGCGTGCAGAGCCCGCCAGGCCCGGTTCAAGGGGGCGGCGGCCTCGGTTTGA